>JANOVJ010000647.1:0-3810 GCA_031417295.1 bacterium
CGCCAGTGTGTCCGGCAACGTGCGAGTCACCGAAGTCGGGCGCGAATACGATACCCACCACGTCGTGCTCGACTTCGGCGCGATGCCGTTCCCGGTGCTCGAAGGCCAGTCGATCGCGATCGTGCCGCCGGGGGCCGATGCAGCAGGGCGTGCCCATCACCCGCGCCAGTACTCGGTCGCCAGCCCGCGCAACGGCGAGCGGCCGGGCTACAACAACCTGTCGCTGACGATCAAGCGCGTTCTCGAAGACCACCAGGGCCGTCCGGTGCGCGGCGTGGCGAGCAACTACCTGTGCGATCTGCAGGTGGGCGACAGCGTGCAGGTAGTCGGGCCTTTCGGCACGAGCTTCCTGATGCCCAACCACCCCAAGAGCCATGTCGTGATGATCTGCACCGGCACCGGCTCGGCGCCGATGCGGGCGATGACCGAGTGGCGGCGAAGGCTGCGCCAGACGGGCAAGTTCGAAGGCGGCAAGCTGATGTTGTTCTTCGGCGCGCGCACGCAGCAGGAGTTGCCCTATTTCGGCCCGTTGCAAAGCCTGCCCAAGGACTTCATCGACATCAACCTCGCCTTCAGCCGCACCGCCGGCCAGCCCAGGCGCTATGTGCAGGACCTGCTGCGCGAACGCGCCGCCGACCTGGCGCCGTTGCTTGCCGACCCGAACGCCTACTTCTATGTGTGCGGCCTGAGGGCGATGGAGGAGGGCGTGCTGCTCGCGCTGCGCGACGTGGCCGGCCAGACGGGCCTCGACTGGGAGGCAATCGGCATGGCGATGAAGAAACAGGGGCGCTTGCACCTGGAGACCTACTGACCTGGCCCCCCCGCCGCGGGGGGTGGATTGCGGGTGGGGTGGCCGGTATCGTTTCGGCACACTGAATGTCGGCGCTGCAGCCCCTGCAGCCGAGGCGAAACGAAGCCGTTTTGCCGGCTGGCAGCGGTGCCCATCCGCGTGGGAAGTTGATGCACGGCGCCCGGCCCGCGTGTGCTCCTCCGCGACAACGGCCTATCCGTCCCGGAGACATCTTCGCCATGAATCCTTCTGATCGTTCGACCCTGCGCGCCGCCTTGCGGCCGCGCCCATTGGCTGTCGGCGTGGCCCTTGCCATGCTGTCGATCTCGGCGCTGGCTGCTGGCGGGCCTGACGCCGAACAGCAACGCGCCGAAGCGGCCGTCGCAGCCGTGCGCTCGCGCATGCCTTCGAGCTTGAGCATCGGCGGTGGCGGCACCGATCTGGCGATCCGCAACTACATGACCAACGAGCAGGGGCGGATGGTCGTGCGCGTGAACCAGACCTACTCGGGCTACAGGGTCTGGGGTTCCTCGGCTGTCATCCACGCCGAAACGCAAGGCATGCCGCGGATCGCGGCCGATGCGCTGGCGACCGACCCGGTGCCTGCCGGCTCGGCGGAATTGACCAAGGAGCGGGCGATCGCGATCGCGCTGAAGGCTATGGCGCTCAAGGGCCGCAGCGCACCGCCGCGGGCCGAACTGGTCGTCTTCCCGACCCGCCACCAGGGCGACGTGAAGCTGACCTGGAACCCGGACAAGCTGAGCTACACCATCGACCGCAGGAACAGCGTGATGACGGCGCCGCCGAGCGACGCCTTCGTCTGGGCTTACGAGGTTCACGTGTTCGCGCAGAACCGGCAGGACGGGGTGCGCGACATGATCTATGTCGTCGATGCCCGCACCGGCGCGGTCCTGCACGTGGAGAGCGGCCTGCGCAACCTCGCGCCGCCGAACCCGCCGACGCAGCGCACTACCGATACGGCCGCGAAGGGCATCGGCTACAGCCAGTACAGCGGCACCGTCACGCTCAACACCACGCGCCACGCCGACGGCAGCTTCGCGCTGATCGATCGAACCCGCGGCTCGAAGTACAACCCGTACCTGCACGACGGCTACTTCGACATCGACTACAAACAGATCTTCGATGCCGACGGCAAACCGATCTCCGCGATCGGCCTGCAGACCCTGAGCGAAGTGCATGAAGGCTCGGGCTGGGACTGGCGGGTCGACAACTGGTGGTTCGACCTGAACCCGAGCAACGTCTGGGGTGACGGCAAACAGTTCGTGATGGCGCCCTACGGCGGCGAGACCGGCGTCAACGGGCAAACCGCGGCGGTCGATGCGCACCACGGCATGGCCACGACCTGGGACTTCTACAAGAACGTCTTCAAGCGCGACGGCATCGACAACCAGGGCACGTCGGCGATCTCGACCGTGCACACCGTCAACTACTTCGGCTACTACTACGACAACGCGTTCTGGAGCGACTACGTCTTCGGCATGTTCTATTCCGACGGCACCAAGAACCCCTCGCCCGACCCCTGGACCGGCGAGACCCTGAAGCCCAATCCCAAGGGCATGACCTCGCTGACGGCGATCGACATCGTCGGCCACGAAATGACCCACGGCGTGACCTCGCACACCGCCGGGCTGCAATACGACGGCGAGTCGGGTGGGCTGAACGAAGCCACGTCCGACATCTTCGGCACCATGGTCGAGGCCTACGCCAAGCGCGGCGCGTCGGCGCTGGCCTCGGCGATCCCCCTCACCGGCAACGACTGGGACATGGGTGCGCAGATCTCCGACAAGCCGCTGCGCTCGATGCGAAAGCCGAGCACCGACGGCCTGAGCGCCGACAACTGGTACGCCGGCATCAAGTACCTCGACGTGCACTTCAGCAGCGGGCCGTTGAACCGCTTCTTCTACTTCCTGTCGCAGGGCGCGGCGGCGAGCGTCGTCTCGAACGACTACAGCGCCTACCTGCCCAAGGGCATGAGCGGCATCGGCAACGACCGCGCCGCGCGCATTTGGTACAAGGCGCTGACCGAGTACCTGACCTGGGACTCCGACTATGCCGCTGCACGCACCGCGGGGCTGAGCGCGGCGACCGACCTGTACGGCAAGAGCTCGGTCGAGTACGCGGCGGTCGAGAACGCTTTTGCGGCCGTCAACGTCGGCGGCGCGGCCGGCCAGCCGGCGCGGTTGAAGATCGACCTGCCGGTCGTGCACCCGCCGGGCACACCGTTGAACGGTTCCGGTGGCGCGGGCTTCTTCAGCCGCATGCCCGTGGTCGCGATGACCTCGACCGTCAAGCTCGCGGCCGAAGTGCAGAACAGCGCCGACACCCGCGTCGAGTGGAGGCTTGGCGGCATGCCCGGCGCATTCAACAGCCCGGGGTTCCGCCGCGTCGGCGGCCTGGTCACGACCGACGGCGCCTGGACGCCCGACAACACCTGGGGCTTCCATTCGATGACGGTGGTGAGCAAGGCCGACCCGCTGCAGTACGCCGAAGGCGTGCTCTGGGTCGTCAACGGTGACGCCGACGCCGACACCGAGTTCGACGCCATCGACCTCGGCGGCGTGGCCCTGTCATGGGCCTTGAACGGCTGGGTCAACGCATCGCACAGCATCGTCGGCGACGGCTTCACCGACAGCATGGACGTGACGGCCATCGTCGAAGCCTTCAAGAACGCCTACGGCGGCAAGTGAGCGCACCATGAACATCAACCACAAACTCATCCTCTCGATCTCGCTCGCTGCGCTGCTGGCGGCCTGCGGTGGCGGCGATGGCGACAGCAGCGGCGAGGCCGACCAGGTGGCCGGCGACGCGCAGGCCCAGGCCGACCGCGAGAAGCTGGCCGTCGCGACCACGCTGACCTACACCGACCCGACCGGCAGCGGCTGGCGCCTGGTCAAGGACGCATCCTCGACCTCGACCCGGATCGTGCTCAACCTGGTCGGTCCGGCCGGGCTCACCAGCCGTGGCGTCGGCTTCAACCTGCGCAAGGGCCGCGGCGTCGC
>JANOVJ010000648.1:0-11413 GCA_031417295.1 bacterium
GCCACCACCGGCCGCCGCTCGGCGTGACTTCGAGGTACAGCCCGCCGCCGTCGAAAAGGCGCTGCGGTTTGGGGCCGGGCTTGGTCTTACGGATCGCGGTGTCGGAGAGTGCCATTTGGGGGTAACTTTCAGGCGTTGCGGGGGTAACAGGTTCGGAAGTTACCCCCAAATCGCTCCGGCTTCAACAAGTTACCCCCGGAACACCCCGGAATGAAAAAGGCCCCAGAGTGTTGATTTCACTGGGGCCTGAGGAATTTCTAGGTTGTTCTGAACTTCGGGTGTGGTCCCGCCGACAGGAATCGAACCTGTATTTGCCGCTTAGGAGGCGGCCGTTCTATCCATTGAACTACGGCGAGGGCGGAGGATTTTCTCATGTCGCCAAGGTGCGCCCGGCGCGGGAACTGTTGGGGTAGAGTGAATCTCCCCGAGCCGAAGCGTCGCCCCGAAACGCGCTCGCTGTCGCAGCAGGAGACTCCGCCATGCCCGCCACCACCGCCGCCGCGTCCTCCACCCCCTGGACCCGTTCCTACCCGCCCGGCCTGCGCTGGGACAGCGAGATCGCCGTGCGGCCGGTCGATCGGATTCTCGATGACGCCGTGGCCCGCTGGCCCAACCGGCCGGCGATCGACTTCATGGGCCGCAACTTCAGCTACAGCGAGTTCGGCAACCTCGTCGCCCGTGCCGCCAAGGGCCTGCAACAAATCGGCGTCGGCCCGGGCGTGCATGTCGGGCTGTACCTGGCGAACACGCCGCACTACCTGATCGGCTTCTTCGCCGTGTTGAAGGCCGGCGGCGTGGTCGTCAACTACTCGCCGCTCGACGCCGAGCGCGTGCTTGAACACAAGGTCGGCGACAGCCAGACCGACTTCCTGATCACGCTCGACTTCGCCGCGCTGTACCCGCAGATGGACCGCCTGCTCGGCAGCACCCGGCTGAAGAAACTCGTCGTCGGCACGGTCGGCGAGATGAGTGCCCACGCCGACGCCGTGACGCAGCAGTTGCGCGGCGCCAAGCAGTTGAGCGACGTGGCCTGGGACGATCGCCACATCGCGTTCGCCTCGCTGCTGGCCAACGACGGCAACTACCAGCGCCACGACATCGGCGACCCGACCGAAGCCCTCGCGGTGCTGCAATACACCGGCGGCACGACCGGCCTGCCCAAGGGCGCGATGCTCACCCACGCCAACCTCTCCGCAGCCAACGCGCAGTACTACCTGACCTGCGCGTTCGGCGGCAGCGACCTGAAGGAGGGCGAGGAACGCTTCCTCGCCGTGCTGCCGCCGTTCCACATCTACGCGCTGTCGGTCAACATGCTGTTCGGGGTGCGGCTCGGGGCGATGAACATCCTGCACACGCGCTTCGACCTGCCGGCGGTGCTGAAGGACCTGAGCGAGAAGAAGGTCACCGTGTTCCCCGGCGTGCCGACGATGTACACCGCGATCAACAACGCGCCCGGCGTCGACAAGCTCGATCTGACTTCGCTCAAGTTCTGCGGCTCGGGCGGCGCGCCGCTGCCGGTGGAGGTGCACGCGCGTTTCCTCGAACTCACCGGCTGCAGCCTGAGCGAGGGCTGGGGCATGACCGAGACCTCGCCCTCGGGCACCTTCTCGCCCGCCACCGGCCCACGCAAGCCGGGTTCGTGCGGCATGCCGATGCCGGGCATCACGATCAAGTTCGCGAGCATCGAAGACCCGGCGCGGTTCGTGGCCCTTGGCGAGCGCGGCGAAATCTGCATCAAGGGCCCGAACGTGATGAAGGGCTACTGGAACAACCCCGAGGCCACCGCCGAGTCGTTCACGCCCGACGGGTTCTTCCGCACCGGCGACGTGGGCTTCATGGACGACGATGGCTACATCACCATCGTCGATCGCACCACGGACATGCTGCTGTGCAGCGGCTTCAACGTCTACCCGCGCACGATCGAGGAAGCGATCTACGCCCACCCGGCGGTGGCCGAGGTCTGTGTGATCGGCATCCCCGACGAGTACCGCGGCCAGACGCCGAAGGCCTTCATCACCTTGAAGCCGGGCACCGCAGGCTTCACCCTCGATGAGCTGAAGGCGTTCCTGAAAGACCGCATCGGCAAGCACGAGATGATCGGCGCGCTGGACATTCGCGCCGAGCTGCCGAAGACGCCGGTCGGCAAGTTGTCGAAGAAGGCGCTGGTCGACGAAGAGGCCGAGAAGCGCAAGGCCGCCACCGCCTGAGGAATCACGGAGACCCCCCATGAAAGACCTTAAACACCTGAGCGTCATCGACGGCGCATTCCTGCATCTCGAATCGCCCGAGATGCCGATGCACGTGGGCAGCCTTCACCTGTTCGAGCCGCCCGCCGGCTACCAGCCGGGCGAGTGGTACGAGGCGGTCAAGGCGCATGTGGCCAGCCGCATGCACCTGGCGCCGGTGTTCACGCGCAAGCTCGCGCTGATGCCGTTCGACCTGGCCAACCCGGTCTGGATCGAAGACGACGACATCGACCTCGACTACCACATGCGCTACATCATGCTGCCCAAGCCGGGCACGGTGGCGCAGCTCGAAGCCTATGCCGCGCGGCTGCATTCGAGCCTGCTCGACCGCAGCCGCCCGCTGTGGGAGTTCTATGTGTTCGAGGGCCTGGCCGACGGCCGCCTGGCGTTCTACGGCAAGGTTCACCACGCCGCCATCGACGGCCAGGCCGGGGTGATGCTGGGCACCACCATGTTCGACCTCGGGCCGGTGCCGCGCAAGGTCAAACCGGCGCGGCCGCACCGCGGCAACCGCTACCAGCTCGGCGTGGCCGAGTTGCTCTCGGCCGGGCTCGAAAACCAGCTCCAGCAGGTCGGCAAGATCGGCCGCCTGCTGCCCACGCTGGCGCGCACGCTGGTCGGCATGGGCCGCGAGGCCTGGACCACGCGCAACGACGCGCCGGTCGATGCCCGGGCCGGCTCGCGCTTCAAGTTCGCGCCGGCCACACCGTTCAACGTGTCGATCACCAACCAGCGCGCATTCGCCGGCGTCACGCTGCCGCTGGACGAGACCAAGCGCATCGGCAAGGAACTCGGTGCGTCGATCAACGACATGGTGCTGTGGCTGTGCAGCACCGCGCTGCGCGGCTACCTGAAGGAAAGCCGCGAGTTGCCGGAAGCCACGCTCGTGGCCGGCGTGCCGATCTCGCTCCGCGCCGAGGGCGACACGACGATGAACAACCAGGTCGCCGGCACGATGATCGACCTCGGCACCCAGTTGGCCGACCCGTTGCAGCGGCTGCAGACCATCATGGCCGGCACCGCGGCAATGAAGCGGCAGATGGGCAGCCTGCGTGGGGTGATCCCGACCGACTTTCCCTCGCTCGGCTCGCCCTGGTTGCTGAGCGGCCTGGCCTCGCTGTACGGCCGTTCGCGCCAGGCCAGCCGCCAGCGCGTGGCCAACGTGACCATCTCCAACGTGCCCGGGGCGCAGGTGCCGGTGTACCTGGCCGGCGCGAAGATGCTTGACTACTACCCGCTCTCGATCGTCGTCCACGGCGTGGCGCTGAACATCACGGTGCAGAGCTACATGGGGCAGCTGTGCTTCGGCCTGATTGCCTGCCGCCGCGCGGTGCCCGACGTGCGCGAGTTGGCCGGGCAGATGCAGGCGGCGTTCGAGACCTTGCGCAAGTTGGTACCGGCGCCGGAGCGGCTCGAAGCGCCGCTGTCGAAGGCGCAGCCTGATGCGCCCGCGGTGACGGTGGCTGCGCATGCCAAGCCCGCGAAAGCGCCAGCCCGACGCGCGGGCGGGAAGCCCAAGCTGACAGTCGTCAAGCCGGTGCCGGCGGCTGTACGGGCCAAGGCTCGGCGGGCCGCCGCGCGCTGACGCGACCACCAGTTCAATCATCCGCCGCGGCCCGGCCTGGTGACGGTGCCGCACCCGCGGTCCGACATCGCTTCGCCCAGGCTGCGCAGCATCTACAGAAAGGCCGGCTGGCCTTGGAGGTAACACCCATGCGCTTTTCTCTTCAAAGCCTGGGTGAGGTCGAGGCCACCGAGTGACCGGCTGCCTCCGTGTCCCCCACCGTCTGCCCGTGGGCAGGCGGTTCCTCCTTTACCTGCGGCATCCGGTCACCCGGCGCCCTCGACCCGGCAGCGACGGTGCACCGCGCCGATCCAGCGTTACTCAGCCCGCCCTGACGCTCTTGCGCTGACCTTTGAAGGCAGCCATCGGGGAGCGAACCAAGATGCCGCTTCGAGCCCAAGCCCGATCTTCGTTCTTATGCGGTTGAATGCAATTCCGTATCAGTCCCATCGCCACGACCAGATCAGGTCGATCGAGTTGTCCAGCCCGGCCTGCAAGCGCACCGTGAAGCGCTGCGCCAGGCGGTAGATCAACTGCCAGTTGCCGGCAGTCGCCGTCAGGCTGCGTTCGTAGCCGATGTACCAGCGCTGGCTGAGCTGCTTGCCCACGCTGACGATGGTGTTGCGCACCTCGCCGTCGGTCTGCCGCACCGACAGCGTGTCGAGCGGGTTCAGCCGTGCCAGCTCCGAGCCCAGCCCGTCGCCTTCGCCGGCCAGCAGCGCCATCGCCGCCGCTTGCAACAGGGCTGTGTCGCTGCCCTGCAAACCCTCGGGCGCGCGGCCGAGCACCAGCCACGAGAGCTTCTCGTTGTCGGGCAGGTCGGGCTCGGAGAAGAGGGCGATGCGTGGCGTGCTGGCGCTGCCGGTGATAGCCACGCCAACCAGGATGTCGAGGTTCGGTCGCAGCGCCAGAATGTCCAGCCGCGGGTTCTCGATCGCGCCGCTGAAGGTCACGGCGCCGCGCTCGATTGTCAGGTTCTGCCCGTAGGCGGCATAGGTGCCATCGACGGCGTTGACGGTGCCGTTCACCGCCAGCCGGCCGTTGGGCGCGCTGAGCAGCAACTCGCCCTTCAGCCGCGTGTCCAGGCCGCGCCCGCGCACGCGCAATGCGGAGCCAAGGTTGAGCACCAGGTTGACTTTCACATCGCGCGCCGAGGCCGGCCGCGGCGCCGCGGCTTCGGCCACCGTGGTGACGGGCTCGCGGATCACGATCACATCATTGCCCAGCGTGGGCGCGTTGCCGCGGCTGAAGTCGAACAGCCCCTGGTCGATGTTGAAGCGGCCATCGACCACCAGGCTGCGCGGATCGAACTGCAGGCTGGCCTCGCCGCTGGTGACGATGCGCCGGTCCACCCGCCCGAGCAGCAGCATCTTGTCGGCCACCACGCGCAGCTTGGCCTTGGGCGCCTCGCCGAAGTCGGCGTCGCCGCTGATCTGCAACCCTCCGTCGCCGGCCCGCGCCCGCAGCTTGCCGATCTGCGCGGTCTCGCCCTTGAGCGCGATCTCGAGTTCGCCGTCGTGCAGGTCAACACCCTCAAGCAGGTTGCGCACGCCCAGCCCGCTGCCGTCGATCAGGCCGGTGTATTCGGGGGCGCCGAACTTGCCGCCCAGCGAGGCACTGGCGTGCAGCGCGCCCCTGAGCCGCCAGCCCGCCGGTACCCACGCGCCCCAGGAGCCGAGGTTCGCGATCCGCGCTTCGAGCACGCCTTCCAGCGGCGCCGAGGCCGGCGGCCAGAGGGCGCGGGCGTCGGTGCGCACGGTAGCCGCGCCGGCCATCGCGCCGAGTGTCTTGCCGGCCAGCGCCTGGGTGAAGTTCCAGACCCCGTCGCGGGCGTCGAGTGCCACCCGAAGATCGGTCAGTTCCAGCGGCTGGGTGCCGGACTCGTCGGTCACGTGCAGGTCGCCCTGCAAGCGACCGAATTCGATCTCGGCGATGAAGCTCGGCGCGCTCTGCACGTTCACCTTGCCGGCCAGCACCAGGTCGCCGCCCCAGCCGAAATCGGGCTGCAGGCGCGCCAGCAGCGGCGCGATGCTGAACGGCTCGACTTCGGCCTGCACGTCAAGCAGCGGCGCGCTTCCGCCCTTCCAGCGCAACTGGCTCCAGCGCAACGCGAGGTTCGGCAGCTCGGCCCGGCCGGCCGAGAGCAAGACTTGCGGGGTGCGGGTGAGCGGGTCGTATTGCGCGTCGATCTCGGTCTCGCCGACATGGAACCACGGCGTCGGCAAGCCACCGCCGCGGCGCTTGGCGTCGAGTTGCTGGAACCGCCCCTTCCAGCGCAGCGGCTTCTGCCAGGCGGTGTCGAACTGAAGCCCGCCCTGGGCCTTGAACTCGGCCAGCGTGCCGGTTGCGGCCTCGGCGGCGCGGACGCTGGCGTCAGCGCCGTGCAGCAGGTCGATCCACCGCGGAGGCTGCACCGGGCTGGCCGCGCTGAGCACGATGCGGTGCTCGGCGGCCGTGCCCTGCACGCTGAGGCGCAGGCTGTCGAGCTTCTGCACGTTCTGTGTGGCCCCAAGACCGCCGCCTTGCGGCGTTCGCCCCCCCGCAGGGGCGTCAGGCAGCTTGGGGCTGCCCGGCGCTTCCGGGAGCGCGAACTGGTCGACTTCGGCCTGCACGTCCAGCGGCGCTTGGGCCGCGGTCGAGACCGCCCAGCGCAGCGCGCCGCGTTGCAGCCGCAGGGTCGATGCGCGGGCATTTTTCAGCTCGACCCGGCCGGTCGAGGCGAGCTGCGGCCAGCGGCCGTCGAACGCGGCTTGGGCATCGAGCGCACCGGCCAGCGCGGGCACCGCCGTGTTGGCCGGCTGCATCAGCTTGCGCAACGGCGCCCATGTGGCCAGGTCGGCCGCCTTGACGTCGATTTCCCAGTGGTCGCGGGCGTCGGCGTCGAGCCGGCCGCGCAAGGCCAGCGCCGTGCCGGCCACGGCCAGCGCGCCGTTCACGTTCAGGCCCGCAGCGCCTTCGCCACGCAGCGCGAGTTCGCCGCTGAGCGCTGAGCCGGCGAGAAGGCTGTCGGTCACGCGCAGCGTGGCCTGGCCCTGGGTGGTGGCGAGGCGCTGCAACGAGAGTGCCTGCGCGCCCGCCTGCAGCGGCACCAGCCCGTCCAGATCGAGCGTGCCGTTGAAGCGGTGCGGGCCCTTGCGCCAGGCCGAGCCTTCTTCGCCCGGCCACCACAGCGCGGGGTTGAAATCGGCCAGCGTGCCCTGGCCCCGGACCTGCCAGCCGCGGCCCTGGCGCAGCGCCTGGCCGGAAAGCGTGGCCCGCGAATCGCCGGCCTGCAATGTGGCCCGCCGCAGCTCGACGCGGTTCGCGCTGACGGTGGTGTCGAGCTCGAGTTGCAGCCGCTCATGGCGCCCGCTGTGGGGCAGGTTGCCGGCGATGCGGCTGCGCAAGACCAGGCTTGGCGCTGTGCCGGTGCGCGGGCTGCTCTCGAACCCACCGTCGGCCGTCAACTCGGCCGTGCCGGAGAGGCGCGTTTCCGGCGCGCGGGCGTCGAGCACGCTTGGCGCGATGTCGGTCAGCGTGGCCGTGAGCGTGGCGCGCTGCGGCGTCCAGCGGCCGCTGCCCTGAATACGGCCACCGGCCGCGCGCGCCGTACCCAGCACCAGGTCGAGGGCGTGGATCTCGACCTGCTGCGGGTCGTCGGGCCGGGCGCGGATGTCGGCGTTCAGCGAGCGCAGCGGCAGCAAGCCTTCGTCGATGCGGCCGGCGCGGGCGTTGGTGAGCGTGACGGCCACCGTTGCCAGTCGGTCGGTGCCCTGGCTCGCCACGTCGGCGCTGCCGCTGATCGAGGTGCCTGGTGCGCTGCTGTGCAGCGCCGCCAGGTCGAGCGCGCGCGTGCTGGCCTGCAGCGCGCCCAGCGGCCACGGGGCGAAGGGCAGCACGCTGGCGCTGAGGTCGAGCGACGGTGCTTCGGCGCCCTTGGGGCCGGCAGGCAGAGCGCCCCGCAGCGTGGCTTGCACGGCGAGCTTGTCCAGCGGGCCGCGCGCCGTCAGCGAGGCGTCGAACGCGGCGGGTGCGGTGGGCACGGCGCTGTGGCTACCCGTTGCGGCGGCGCGCGGCTCGATCGTGAGCCGCGCGTCCACGTCGAACGGCGCCACGCTGGCGATCGTTCCCGCGCCGCGCACGGCAATGCGGTCCCAGGCCAGTGACAAGGCGTCGATGCGGTGCAGGCGGCTGCTGCCGGCCTGCAAGTGAAGCTCGGCGTGCAGGCCGAGCAGCGGCCGCTCGCCGAGCGCGGCGGCATGCAGCTCGCCGATGTCGAGCGCGCGCAGCTCGAGTTCGATCGGCAGCTGCAGGCTTTGCGGCAGCGCCAACGGCGGCGCGTTCGGGTCGGGCGTGAGCAGCACATCGACGCGGTCGGCCCGCAGGCGGTCGATGCCGAGCCGCGCCCAGGCCGATTCAGCCACCGACCAGCCCAGCGACAGGCCCTGCAGGCGCAGCCCGCTGACCACGATGCGGTCGGTGCCCGAGGGGCCGGGCAGGGCGATCTCCAGCCGCTCAGCGCTGAGCCCGCCGAGCAGGCTGCCCTGCGGCGCCGCCACGCTCAGCCCGGGCACCTGCCCCAGCAGCCAGGCGGTGCCGCTGGCGGTGCCCGCGGCCCACATCAGCGCCGCCAGCGCCAGCGCCAGGGCCAGCGGCAACGCCATCGCGAGGCTGGTCCACGCGAAGGCAGGCCACAGCCGGCGCAGGCGCGGCGGCGGGGCGGGCTCGGGTGCCGGTGCCGTGGCTTCGCTCACGGCGAAATCCCCAGGCTGACTTCAAGCCGCCACTTGTGCAGGTCCACGCCGTAGGCCACATCGACCCGCAGCGCGCCGACCGGGCTGCGCCAGCGGATGCCGGGCCCGACGCCGAACTGCGGCCGCATGTCCTTCCAGCGGTTCGACGCATTGCCGGCATCGACGAACACCGCGCCCCACAGCGACGGAATCTGGCTCGAAAACGGGCGTGCGAATTCAACGCTGGAGGTGAACAGCATCCGACCGCTGGTGACGACGCCGTTCACTTCCGGGCCGAGCGTGCGGTAGCCATAGCCGCGCACCGAGTCTTGCCCGCCGGCCCGAAACAGCAGCGTGTCGGGGATCGTCACGTCGGTCTTGGCGAACACCTCGCCGGCTTCGAGCCGCCACTGCAGGTTCCACAGGCCGCCGAGCGGGCGGTAGCCCGTGACCCGGCCCAGGCCGCGCGCGAACACGCCGTCGCTCTGCGTTGCGTCGAACGAGTAGCCGGCGGCGGTCTCGGCCGAGAAGATGAGGCCGCGCGTGGGCAGCGCGATGCTGTCGATGTCGCGCCGGACCCAGTTGTAGTTGAGCGAGACCGCCACCGCCGAGGTTTCGGGCGCCGCGCTCGTCACGGTGGCGCTTTGCACCGCAACGAAGTACTGGCGCGTGAAGTCGTCGGTGTCCTGCGTCCGGCCGACGCGCAGGTTGGCCGAGGTGCGCAGTTCGTCGTCCTGGTTGAGCCGCTCGTAGCCAGCCGAGACGAGATTGCGGTAGTGGTCGGGCAGCGGGTGCGAGATCACCTGGCCGGTCCAGGCGTTCTTTTGCCGGCCGACTTCGAGGTTGTTGGTCAGCACCACATCCTGGTCGAACGGCCGGCGGTGCATGTAGTTCAGCGTTGCCCGCGCGCCGGTGTCGCTGCTGAAGCCGAGCCCGGTCGTGACCTGTTGCGCCGGAAACTCGCGCACGGTCACGATCACGGTGGCCGCGTCGGCCTGCTCGGGGTCTATCTTCAACTCGACCACGGCGGCCTCGAACAGCTCGGAGCGCTGCAGGTGGCGCTGCCAGCGCGCGAGCAACGCTTCGGTGTAGACCTCGCCGGGGGTGAAGCCGAGCAGTCTCTGTACCGTCGCCTCGCCGTAGCGCGACAGGCCGAGGATCTCGAGCCGCCCGAGCCTGAACAAGGGGCCGCTGTCGGCCACGAGTTCCAGGTTGACGCGGCGCGTCGCCGTCTCGACCGTGGCCGAGGTGCTGCGCCAGCGCGCCAGCGGGTAGCCCGCGCCTTGGAGCCGGGCCAGCGTGCTGTTCTTGGCCGCAGCCCAGGCGGCCTGCGTGAAGGGCTCGCCTCGCTGCAGCGGCCACTGCTCCAGCAGCATCGCGGTGGTGTCGGTGCCGGCGGCGTCTATCGCCTCGGGCTCGAGCTGCGGGCTCTCGACGGCCAGGCCGACCTCATGGATCAGCGAGCGCGGCCCTGGCACGACGCTGACCACGACCTGCGGCACCTCGGCGCGGTTGCGCGTGACGCTGACTTCCGCGTCGAAATAGCCTTCGGTCTCGGCGAGCGAGCGGCCCTGGGTCGGGGCGGCGGCGATCAGGCGGTCGAGCTCCAGCGGCGTCACCGCGCCGGCCACACGCGCGTCACGAAAGCGCACCAGGTCGAGGTGCTTGGCGAGCACGCTGCGCAGCGGCTCGGGGCCGCGGACTTGCAGCGTGTACACGTCGGCGATCGGTTCGGCCGGCGCCTCCGTGGCCGCGGCGTCGCCGGCGGCGGGCTGCGCCACCGGCCGGCCGGTGAGGTCGGCCCGCAGCGCCTCCAGGCTGGCGCAGCCGCTGAACATGAATGACAGGCACAGCGCGACGGCTGACGCGGCGCGCGCTGCGAACTTCATTTGCTGAGCAGGCGCATTGCTCCTTCGAGCCCCGGCAGCGTGAGCGGAAACATGCGCTGGTTCACGAGCTGCTGGACGATAGCGATGCTTTGCCGATAACCCCAGACACCTTGCGGCTCGGGGTTGATCCAGGCGAATTTCGGGAACGCGTTGGTCAGGCGCTGCAGCCATTCGGCGCCGGCTTCCTCGTTGTTGTATTCGACGCTGCCGCCGGGCTGGAGAATTTCATACGGGCTCATCGTCGCGTCGCCGACGAAGATGAGTTTGTAGTCCTTGTTGTACTTGCGGATCAGGTCCCAGGTGGGGAACTTCTCGCTGTAGCGGCGGCGGTTGTTCTTCCACATGAAGTCGTAGACGCAGTTGTGGAAGTAATAGAACTCGAGGTGCTTGAACTCGTTCTTGGCCGCGCTGAACAGTTCCTCGACGCGGTGGATGTGCTCGTCCATCGTGCCGCCGACGTCCATCAACAGCAGCACCTTGATCTTGTTGTGGCGCTCGGGAACCATCTTGATGTCGAGCCAGCCGGCGTTCGCCGCCGTCGAGCGGATGGTGTCGTCGAGGTCGAGTTCTTCTTCCGAGCCTTCGCGGGCGAAGCGGCGCAGCCGGCGCAGTGCGACCTTGATGTTGCGCGTGCCGAGTTCGAGCGAGTCGTCGTAGTCCTTGTACTGGCGCTGGTCCCAGACCTTGACCGCGCTCTTGTTGCGGCCCTTCTCCTGCCCGATGCGGATGCCCTGCGGGTTGTAGCCGTAGGCACCGAAGGGGCTGGTGCCGCCGGTGCCGATCATCCGGCTGCCGCCTTCGTGGCGTTCTTTCTGTTCCTCGAAACGCTTCTTCAGCTCAGCCATCAGCTCGTCCCAGCCCATCTTCTCGATCGCCGCTTTTTCTTCGGGCGAAAGGTCGAGCTCGAACTTCTTTTGCAGCCATTCGAGCGGAATGTCCTGCGTGAAGTCGGTCAGCATCTCGACGCCCTTGAAGTAGGCGGCGAAGGCGCGGTCGAACTTG
>JANOVJ010000649.1:0-5161 GCA_031417295.1 bacterium
CGCCCGCCCTGCGGCGGCACGCTGGCCATCGTGCCTTCGACCAGCTTCAGCAACGCCAGCTGCACCCCCACGCCCGACACCTCGCGCGTGATGCTCGGGTTGTCGGCCTTGCGCGAGATCTTGTCGATCTCGTCGATGTAGACGATGCCGCGCTGCGCGCGCTCGACGTCATAGTTGCAGTTCTGCAGCAGCTTCTGAATGATGTTCTCGACATCCTCGCCCACGTAGCCGGCTTCGGTCAGCGTGGTGGCGTCGGCGATCACGAACGGCACGTTCAGCAAGCGCGCCAGCGTCTGCGCCAGCAGCGTCTTGCCCGAACCCGTGGGCCCGATGAGCAGGATGTTGCTCTTCGACAACTCGATCTCGTCTTTAGCCGCGGCCATGTGCTTGAGCCGCTTGTAGTGGTTGTAGACCGCGACAGACAGCGTGCGCTTGGCCGGCTCCTGGCCGATCACGTACTGGTCGAGGCTGCCCTTGATCTCACCCGGCGTCGGCAGGTCGGACTTCGCGGCCTTCGCCTGCATGCCATCGGCCGGCACCTCGTCGCGGATGATGTCGTTGCAGAGCTCGATGCACTCGTCGCAGATGAACACCGACGGGCCGGCGATCAGCTTCTTTACCTCGTGCTGGCTTTTGCCGCAGAACGAGCAGTAAAGAACTTTTTCGCTGGAGGCGCCTTTTTTCTCGGCCATGGGTCAGTTCGTCGTAAAAAACGTCAAAGAATCATAGTGCAAACGGGCGGTCGGCCTGCCTCGCAATAAGCGCCCCGTTCCCCGACCTGTTCGCGTCAAGGGCGCAGCGATTCACCCGCGTTTGGCGATCACGTGGTCGATCAGGCCGTAGTCCTTGGCTTCGTCGGCCGACATGAAGAAGTCGCGTTCGGAATCGAGCCTGATCTTCTCCAGCGTCTGGCCGGTGCGCTCGGCCATGATCTTGTTCAGGCTTTCGCGCATCTTCAGGATTTCGCGGGCCTGGATTTCGATGTCGGTCGCCTGTCCCTGCGCGCCGCCCGAGGGCTGGTGGATCATCACACGCGAGTTCGGCAGCGCGAAGCGCTTGCCCTTGGCCCCGGCAGCCATCAGGAACGCGCCCATGCTCGCGGCGATGCCCAGGCACATCGTCGAAACGTCGGGCTTGATGAAGTGCATCGTGTCGAAGACCGACATGCCCGAGCTGACCGAGCCGCCGGGCGAATTGATGTACAGCGAAATGTCCTTGTCGGGGTTCTCGCTCTCCAGGAACAGCAGTTGCGCCACGACCACGTTGGCGGTCTGGTCGTTCACCGGCCCGACCAGGAACACGATGCGCTCGCGCAGCAGCCGGCTGTAGATGTCGTAGGCGCGCTCGCCGCGGCCCGAGGTTTCGATGACCATGGGCACCAGGCCCAGATTGTTCGTGTCCAGCGCGCTCATGACAGCCCCTCGTCCGACGGGTACGTCGACCGGTCCCCCGAGGGGACGCGGGCCGGCTTGGGAGCGGCCCGGCGCTCGGCCCGCGGCACAGAGGTTGACACAGGGAGTCTCATGAGGTTTCCTTGAAATGTGAACTGTAGAAGTTAGGCTGGATTATCCGGCTACAAGAGCAGCCCCATTCGCGGCGCTGCTGCTCGTGAAAAAGGGGCGCCCGCCTCGCGGCGTGGCACCCCTGCTTCGGGCTGGGCCGCGCCTCAGTTGGCGGCCATCAATTCGTCGAAGGGCAGCAGCTTGTCGACCACCTTGGCCTGGCCGAGCACGAACTGGGTCACGTTGTTCTCGACCACCACCGCCTCGACCTCGGCCATGCGCTGGCGGTCTCCGAGGTACCAGCGCACCACTTCCGCCGGCTTCTCGTAGCTCTGCGCCATTTCTTCGATGTGCGCCTGCAACTGGTCCGGTCGGGCCTGCAGGTTGTTCGAACGCACCAGTTCGCCCACCACCAGGCCCAGGCGCACCCGGCGCTCGGCCTGGGGCTTGAACATCTCGGCCGGGATCGGCGCCTTGTCGGCGTCCTTGACGCCGCGCTGCTTCAGGTCAGCTCGGGCCGACTCGATCATGCGTTCGCTCTCGCCGTTGACCAGCGCAGCGGGCACGTCGAGCTCAGCGCTCTTGACCAGCGCGTCCATTACCGCCGCCTTGTTGCGTGCCAGCACGCGGAACTTCACCTCGCGCTCCAGGTTGCGCTTGATGTCAGCGCGCAACGCCTCGACGCTGCCTTCCTTGATGCCGAGCGACTTGGCGAGCGCCTCGTTGACCTCGGGCAAATGCTGGGCCTCGATCTTCTTCAGCGTGACCATGAAGTCGGCTTCCTTGCCGGCCACGTCCTTGCCCTGGTAGTCGGCCGGGAATTGCAACGGGAAGGTCTTCGACTCGCCGGCCTTCATGCCGCGCACGGCACTCTCGAACGCGGCCAGCATCTGGCCTTCGCCGATGATGAACTGGAACGCCTCGGCCTTGCCGCCTTCGAACGGCACGCCGTCGATCTTGCCTTCGAAGTCGATCGTCACGCGGTCGTCTTCGGTGGCGGCTTCGGCCTGCGGGCGCAGCGCAAAGGTGCGCCGCTGCTTGCGCAGGATGGCTAGCGTCTTGTCGATCGCCGCCTCGGTCACTTCGGTCGAGATGCGCTCGATCTCGGCCCCGCTCAGGTCGCCGAGCTTGATCTCGGGGTAGACCTCGAACGTCGCGTCGAAGGTCAGTTCGCCTTCGGGCGCGCCTTCCTTTTCGGCGATGCGCGGCGCGCCGGCGACGCGCAGCTTGGCCTCGGTCGCGGCGTCGCTGAAGGCCTGCCCGACCTTGTCGTTCATCACCTCGTAGTGCACCGAGTAGCCGTAGCGCTGCGTCACCACGCTCATCGGCACCTTGCCCGGGCGGAAGCCCGCTGCCTTGACGGTGCGCGCCAGCTTGCGCAGACGGGTGTCGACCTCGCGGCTGATGGTCTCGGCGGGCAGCCGCAGCGTGATGCGACGCTCGAGCTTTTCAAGGGTTTCAACGGTGACGGCCATGATGCGTTGGGCTTTCTGAATTCGTGGTTGCTGGTGCGCGGGGGGGGACTCGAACCCCCACACCATCGCTGGCGTCAGGACCTAAACCTGGTGCGTCTACCAATTTCGCCACCCGCGCGGCGGAGGCCGTTGGCCCGGCAAGGCAGCAGGGGCCGCCGTGCGACCCCTGCTGCCTTGCTGGCTATCCCGGCGAGCCCGGCATTTTAGCCGTTCGCAGCAGCCTGCTCATCCGCCGCCGGTTTGACGCGAAACCAGGCCGCGTACATGGCCGGCAGCGCGAGCAGGGTGAGCACCGTCGCGACGATCAGCCCGCCCATGATGGCGACTGCCATCGGGCCCCAGAACACGCTGCGCGAGAGCGGGATCATCGCCAGCACCGCCGCCGCGGCCGTCAGCACGATCGGCCGGAAGCGCCGCACCGCCGATTCAACGATCGCGTCCCAGGTGGGTACGCCGCGGGCGCGGTCCTGCTCGATCTGGTCGATCAGGATCACCGAGTTGCGCATGATCATGCCCATCAGTGCGATCACGCCGAGCAGCGCGACGAAGCCGAACGGCCGGTTCAACAGCAGCAGCGCACCAGCCACGCCGGCGATGCCCAGCGGCGCCGTCAGGAACACGAGCACCGAGCGGCTGAAGCTGTGCAGTTGCAGCATCAGCAGCGTGAACATGATGAACAGCATCAACGGCGCGCCGGCGGTGATCGAGCCCTGGCCCTTGGCGCTTTCTTCCACCGCCCCGGCCACCTCGATCCGGTAGCCGGGCAGCATCGTCGAGCGCAGCGGCTCGAACAGCGGGCTCAGCTGCGCCGTCACCGTGGCGCCTTGCAAGCCCTCGACGATGTCGCCCTGCACCGTGGCCGCATAGTCGCGCCCCTCGCGCCACAGCACCCCCGGCTCCCAGACGAAGCGGCCCTTGGCGATCTGGCCCAGCGGGATGCTGCGGCCGGTCGTCGTCGGCACATAGGCATTGGCCAGGTCGGTGATCGCCTTGCGCTCGTCCTGCGGCTGGCGCAGCACCATGTCGATCAGTTGGTCGCCGTCGCGGTACTGGCCGACGTTGGTACCGCTGTTGATGGTGCGCGCTGCCTGCGCAATGGCCTGGCTCGACACGCCGAGCGTGCGCGCCTTGTCCTGGTCCACATCGAGGCGCAGCACCTTGACCGATTCGTTCCAGTTGTCGTTGATGCCGCGCAGGTTGGGGTTGGTGCGCATGATCACCTTCACCTCGTCGGCGTAGGCACGGACCCGCGACGGGTCGGGCCCGACTACGCGGAACTGCACCGGGTACGGCACCGGCGGGCCGTTGGGCAGCAGCTTGGCGCGGCCGCGCAGTTCCGGGAATTCGGTCGCCAGCAGTTCGGGCAGCAGCTTGCGCAGGCGCTCGCGCGCGGCGATGTCTTTCGGCATCACGATCAACTGGCTGGCGTTGCTCTGCGGAAAGATCTGGTCGAGCACCAGCACGAAGCGCTCGGCGCCGCTGCCGATCCAGGTCGTCACATGCTCCACGCCGTCGAGCTTCATCACCCGCGCCTCGACGCGGCGCGCAGTCTCCTCATTGGCCGCGAACGAGGTGCCCTCGGGCGACCACAGATCGACCAGGATTTCGAGCCGGCTCGAATCGGGGAAGAACTGGTTCTGCACCTTGCCCATGCCCGCAATGCCGAGCAGCAGCGTGCCGATGGTGAGCGCGATCGTGATCCAGCGGTACTTCACGCACCAGTTCACCGTCGCGCGAAAGCGGCCGTAGAACGGCGTGTCGAACAGCTCGTGGGGCTGGTCGCCGGCCGCATGCGGCTTGGTCTTGAGCAGCCACACGCCGAGATACGGCACGAAGTAGACCGACACGAACCACGAGATCAGCAGCGCCGCGGCGGTGACCGCAAAGATCGCAAACGTGTATTCGCCAACGGTCGATTTGGCCAGCCCGATCGGCAGGAAGCCGACCGCGGTGATCAGCGTGCCGGTCAGCATCGGCATCGCCGTCGCCTCGTAGGCGAAGGTCGCGGCGCGCACCTTGTCGTAGCCCTCTTCGAGCTTGCGCACCATCATCTCGACCGAGATGATCGCGTCGTCCACCAGCAGGCCAAGGGCGATGATCAGCGAGCCGAGCGAGATCTTGTGCAGGCCCACGCCCCAGTAGTACATGGTGACGAAGGTGATCGCCAGCACCAGCGGGATCGTG
>JANOVJ010000650.1:0-2372 GCA_031417295.1 bacterium
CGGGAGGAACGCGAGCGCGAAGAGCGCACCGACCTGCTCGTGGCCGCGCTGCTGCTCAAGCCCGGCATGGTGGTGGCCGACGTTGGCGCCGGCACCGGCTACCTGGCGCGGCGCATGGCCCCGGCCGTGTTGCCTGGCGGCAAGGTGCTGGCGGTGGACGTGCAGCCCGAGATGGTGGCCCTGCTGCAAGCCATGGTGCGCCAGACCGGGCTGACGCAGATCGTGCCCTCGCTCGGCGCCGAGGCCGATGTGAAGCTGGCGCCGGCAACGCTGGACCTGGCGATCATGGTCGATGTCTATCACGAGCTGGCCTTCCCGCACGAGGTGCTGGCCAGCATCGTTCGCGCGCTCAAGCCGGGGGGCAGGCTGGTGTTCGTCGAGTACCGCGCCGAAGACCCGCAGGTGCCGATCAAGGCGCTGCACAAGATGAGCGAAGTGCAGATCAAGCGCGAGGCTGCGGTGCATGCGCTGGCGTGGGAGCGCAGCGTGAGCAGCCTGCCGTGGCAGCACCTCGTGGTGTTCCGCAAAGCCCCCTGACAGGCGCGGGCCGTGGGTCCGCCGCGCACTCAGTCGGCGCCGGGCCGCCCCAAGGCGACTGAGATCCCCCTCGGGGGGCGACGCCGCAGGCGTCTTGGGGGCACCCATCAGTACGAGCGCGGCAGCCCGAGCAGGTGTTCGGCCACGTAGGCGAGGATCAGGTTGGTCGAGATCGGCGCCACCTGGTACAGCCGGGTCTCGCGGAACTTGCGCTCAACGTCGTATTCGTTGGCGAAGCCGAAGCCGCCATGAAACTGGATGCAGGCGTTGGCCGCTTCCCAGCTTGCCTTCGCGGCCAGGTACTTGGCCATGTTGGCCTCGGCGCCGCAGGGCTGGCCGGCATCGAACAAATGGCATGCCTTCCAGCGCATCAGGTCGGCGGCTTCGACCTCGATGTGGGCTTCGGCAATTGGAAACTGCACCCCCTGGTTCTGCCCGATCGGGCGCCCGAACACGATCCGGTCCTTGGCGTAAGCGCTGACCCGGTCGATGAACCAGCGGCCGTCGCCGATGCACTCGGCCGCGATCAGCGTGCGCTCGGCATTCAGCCCATCGAGGATGTAGCGAAAGCCCTGGCCTTCGTCGCCGATCAGGTTCTCCGCAGGAATCTCCAGGTTCTCGAAGAACAGCTCGTTGGTCTCGTGGTTGACCATGTTGGGAATCGGCCGCACCGTCATGCCCGACTGCTCGGCCTGGCGCAGATCGACCATGAAGATCGACAGGCCTTCGGTCTTCTTTCGCACCTCGGCCAGTGGCGTGGTCCGCGCCAGCAGGATCATCCCGTCGGAATGTTGCACGCGCGAGATCCAGACCTTCTGCCCGTTGACGACGTAGCGGTCGCCCTGCTTCACTGCCGTGGTCTTGATCTGCGTCGTGTCGGTGCCGGCACTCGGCTCGGTCACGCCCATCGATTGCAGGCGCCACGCGCCGCTGGCGATGCGGGGCAGGTAGCGGGCCTTCTGCGCCGCCGAGCCGTGGCGCAGCAAGGTGCCCATGTTGTACATCTGGCCGTGGCAGGCGCCGGCATTGCCGCCTGAGCGGTTGATCTCTTCCATGATCACCGAGGCCTCGGCCAGGCCCAGGCCCGAACCGCCGTACTCTTGCGGGATCATCGCCGCGAGCCAGCCCGCCTGCGTCAGCGCAGTGACGAACGCCTCGGGGTAGCCGCGCGCTGCGTCGACCTTGCGGTGGTACGCGTCGGGGAACCCGGCGCACAAGGCGCGGACGGCATCGCGGATGTCCTGGTACGGGGCGGGCGGTGTGGCGGCGTTCGACGTAGCCATGGCTTGGCGGATGGAGAGGCAGAGAGGTTGGGGTTGGATCGGCGTCACTCCACGCGCTCGGCAAGACAGGAGTAGCAGCCCTGCCGCGCATTGTGCAGGTGGATGTAGCGCACCGCCGCGTTGCCGGCAACGACGCGCTCGATCGCGTCGCTGGCCTGAATGCAGGCAACGACGTCGGCCTGCGCCATCATGTGCGCCCGGTCGTAGGCGCGCAACGAGATCAGGCGCGTCGCGACGCAGGGCGGAATGTGGCCGGGCGGCTCGATGCGCTGCCGGTCTGCGGCCCGGCGAATGAAGATCGGGCCCGACGCGCGGTAGGGCGAGTTCGTGAGCTGGAACAGAGGCGAGAACTGTTCTGGCGAACGACCGGTGAGACGGAAGATGGTCATGGCGACACTCCACGACGGGTGGAGAGGCGCCAATGGTGTGTCGTGGAAGGGTCGATGGCTGGCCGGAATCGGAAACATCAGCGCACCAAGCCACAGATGCAGGGTCACGCCCTTGGCGCATCCCCCCGTGACTCGTTGACTCGACTACGATGCGACGCATGAG
>JANOVJ010000651.1:0-2170 GCA_031417295.1 bacterium
GATCTCGTAGAAGCGCGTGCTCGCCGAGCCGGCTTTGACGCGGATCCAGTCGGGTTTTTTCAGCGTTTCCGCCGGCACGATCTTGATCGGAATGCGCGCCGTCTTGGCCTGCGACTTCTGCTTGGCGGTGGCGTCGTAGCCGGCGGCGGGCGCGGCGTCTCGGGTCACGTTGGGGGTGCTCATGTGCGCTGTCCGGGTAGGCCCGTTTCGATCATTGGCTCAGCTGGTTCGCGAGCCGGGGGCCGAGGATGGCGGCCACCTCGTCGCTCGAGACCTGCACCCCGATTGTAGAAAGGTCTACGGTGCGCAGGCCTTCGTAGCCGCAGGGGTTGATGCCGGCGAAGGGTTGGAGGTCCATCGCGACGTTCAGCGCCACGCCGTGGTAGGTGCAGTGGCGGCTGACCTTGATGCCCAACGCGGCGATCTTGCCCAAGCCCTCGAAGCGGTCGAGCCGCGGGCCGGCGAGCGCCGCGTGGCCGAACGGGTCGGCCAGCTTCACGTAGATGCCGGGCGCGCCTGCCACGCGGTGGCCGGTGACGCCAAGCTGCTCCAGCGTCTTCAGCAGCGCCTGCTCGAGCCGGTAGACGTACTCCTTGACGTAGATGTTCAGCCGCTTCAGGTCGACCAGCGGGTAGGCGACGACCTGCCCGGGGCCGTGGTACGTGACCTGCCCGCCGCGGTTGGTCTGAATGACGGGAATGGCGTGCGGGTTCAACACGTGTTCGGGCTTGCCGGCCAGGCCCTGCGTGTAGACCGGCGGGTGTTCGCAGAGCCAGATTTCATCGAGCGTGTCGGCCGTGCGCGCTTCGGTGAAGGCGCGCATCGCCGCCAACGTGGGCTCGTACGCGACCGCGCCGAGGCGATGCAAAACCGGCGGCGCGGCCAGCTCGCTCACAGCACCATCTTCACCATCGGGTGCGTGCTCAGCGTGCGGTACAGCTCGTCGAGCTGTTCGCGGCTGGTGGCGGTGACGGTGACCGTCACACCCAGGTACTTGGCGCCCTTGCTCGGCCGCAACTCGACGGTCGTGGCGTTGAAGGCCGGGTCGAACTGCTCGGCGATGCGGGTGATGGCGTGCACGAAGCCGTCGACGTTCAGGCCCATCACCTTGATGGGGAACTTCGAGGGGTTCTCGATCAGCGACTGTTCGGGCGGAATGTCTTGCATGGCGGTGTTCATGCGTTCGAATATGGGGGCGCGCCGGCGCGGCACAACGCCGCGCGAGCCTTCAGATCGACTGCGTGGTCTTGGCGCGCTGGTAGGCCTCGTACAGGCGCGCATACACCGGCCCGGGCTTGCCACGCAAGGCTCCGTGGCCCACGGGTTCGCCGTCCAGCAAGGTCACGCTCAGCACGTCCTTGGTGGCCGAGCTGAGCAGGATCTCGTCGGCCGAGAACACGTCGGCCTCGGGGATCGGCCGCAGGTTGTAGGCGATGCCGACCTCTTCGCACAACTCGCGGATCAGCTCGTAGCGGATGCCTTCGAGCACGTGTTCGCTCTTCGGCGGCCCGAGCAGGGCGCCTTCCTGCACGATCCAGACGTTGCTGGCGGCCGCTTCGGTCAGGTGACTGTCGCGGAACATGATGGTTTCGGTGGCGCCGTGGTCGGCCGACATCTGCCGCGCCAGCACGTTGCCGAGCAACGAGATGCTCTTGATGTCGCCGCGCTCCCAGCGGAAGTCGCGCGCCGTCACGCAGCCCACGCCCTGGTGGCGCTGCTCGGGCGTGGCCGGTTTCATCACGCTGCACATCATGAAGACGGTGGGCTGCACGTCGGCCGGCATCACGTGGTCGCGCAGCGCCACGCCGCGCGTGATCTGGATGTAGACGATCTGGTCGGGCGCACCGGTCTTGTCGACCAGCGCCCCGACGAGGGTGCGGCAACGCTCCAGCCATTCTTCACGGCTGTGCGGGTTCACGATGCGCAGTTTCGACAGGCTGCGGTTCAGCCGTGCCATGTGTTCGTCGAAGCGGAACAGCCGACCGCGGTAGGCCGGGACCACCTCGTAGATGCCGTCGCCGAAGATGAAACCGCGGTCGAGCACGCTCACCCGGGCCTCGGCGACCTTCGAATACTCGCCGTTGAGGTAGCAAGGGGCGTCCGGCAAGACTGGCTGCATGGCGTGCTCCGCTCGTGGGGTGGCCGAGATTACTTGATCCACAGGCGCACC
>JANOVJ010000652.1:0-2884 GCA_031417295.1 bacterium
GAGTCGTGCACGATGTCGTAGACCTCGGTGTCGCCGACCTCGGGAATGTCCTCGACCCGGCAGGCCATCTGCCAGGTCTTGCGCCACACCGTTTCGATCTCGCGCTCGTGCCAGCCGCGGCTGTAGTAGCGGTCGAGCGACACGTCCTCACGGCCCATGTCGCGCGGCGATTCGAGCTGCAGGATCGGCGGCGGCGGAATCCGGTCCTTGGCAAAGATCTGCTGGACACTGGCGCCGCGGCGCAAGGTGATCACGGCTTCGATGCTCATGCGGGGCTCCTCTTCGGTGGCGTCTGGCGCCAAGAATAGTCGCGCTACATGCACTATGCAAGTCACACTGGAGACATTTACCTGTAAAACCAAAAAACCAGATATCCGTGACTCTCGTTGCGCAAGCCATATAGACTCCGGCCAATGGACCCCGCCCCACCGGCCATCGACGCCGTCACCGTCAACGCGGTGCTGATCGCGGTGCGCCAGGCGGCCAACGTACTGTGCGACCGCTGGTCGCTGGTCACGCTGCTGCTGGCGCAGGCCGGCGTCTGCCGCTTCAACGAATTCAGCACTCGCAGCGGCATGGCGAGCCGCCTGCTGACGAGCCGGCTGGCGATGCTCGAAGCGCAGGAAATCGTCGTCCGCCTGCCCTACTCGCGCCGGCCGCCGCGCTACGAATACCGGCTCGGCCCGATGGGGCTGGAACTGTTCGACGTGTTCGCGACGATGCTGCGCTGGGAGCAGACCTGGCACGCCACGCCCGCGGGTGTTGGCGTGCGGATCGAACACCTCGCCTGCGGTGCCGGCCCGGTGCTGCCAGTGCCGCACTGCGCGGCGTGCGACGCCGTGCTGACATCGCGCGACATCGAGCTGACGGTGAGCCAGCGCAAGGTCGAGGCGATGCCGACCAAGGCCACCTTCTACCGCCGCTCGACCCTGAACACCGCCAGGCGCGGCCTGGCCGCGCCGCTGCCGCTGGCGCACGCGATCGACGTGTTCGGCGACAAGTGGAGCATCGAACTCGTGATGTGCCTGTTCAGCCGGGTCCGCAAGTTCAACGACTTTCAGTTGCACCTGGGCATCTCGACCAACGTGCTGGCCGATCGCCTGGACCGCCTGCTGGGCCTGGCCATCCTGCGCCAGACGACCGACGCCGACCGCTACGGCAAGGGCGCCTATGCGCTCACTGACAAGGGCATCGACCTGTTCCCGGTGCTGCTCGCGATCCAGGCCTGGGCCGACAAGTGGCTGCGCGAGCGCGTCCGCTCGCCGGTGAAGTTCGCGCACCGCCTTTGCGGGCAAGCGCTGCGATTGCGGGTGAGTTGCGACCACTGCGGCGCGGTGCTGTCGCAGGCGAACAGCCGGCTGGCCGTCGACTGAACGCGGTCATGTTGCCAAGCGAGGCCGCCTGCCGCACGTGACAACCGCTCAGCCCCGATAGCCCGGATCGGCGCGGTCGATCAGCCGCGTGAGCGCGTCGAACACGTCCTGCCCGGCGCCGAACTTCGGGTTGAACTGCAACGAATCGGCGGTGCACTTGATCTGAATGTCTTCGGGCACCGGGCGGGGCTTGCCCATGGCTTGCGTCGCCAGCTGGATCTCGCAAGCCCGCTGCAGCAGCCACAGCACCGAGAACGCGCGCGGCACGCTGTCGGCCCAGGCCAGCAGGCCGTGGTTGCGCAAGATCACGGCCGGCCGGTCGCCAATGCTCGCGAGCAGCCGCGGCCCTTCATCGGCGTGCACGGTGATGCCTTCGAACTCGTGATAAGCCAGCTTGCCGTGCAACTGCGCCGAGTAGAAGTTGCTCATCGAGAGCCCGTCTTCCAGGCAAGCCACGCCCATGCCGGCCGTGGTGTGCATGTGCATTACGCAATGCGCTCCCGGGATGCCGGCGTGGATGGTCGCGTGCGGCGTGAAGCCGGCCGGGTTGAAGGGCCAGTCGGCGTTGCCGATGATGCGGCCTTGGAGGTCGATCTTGAGCAGGTTCGAGGCGGTGACTTCGCTGTAGTGCAGCCCGAACGGGTTGATCAGGAAGTGCGTGCTATCGGCCGGCCCTGGCACGCGCAGCGAGATGTGGTTGTAGATCAGCTCGGTCCAGCCGAGGTGGTTGAAGATGCGGTAGGCGGCGGCGAGTTGCACCCGGGCTGCCCATTCCTCCGGACTGACATGGCCGGGCCGCGGAAAGTCGCGTTGCGGGTCGTGGTTCATCGGCGTCTCTCCTGACGAGGTGGCTTGATCGATCACGGCAGCGCTTGTTGCAACCAGTCGGCAAATGCAGCGCATTCCCAGCGCTCGAGCACGCCCGGCTTCCAGCAGATGTAGTGGCGGTGCGGCGAAGGCACCGCGCGCGGCGAGATGCGCACCAGCCGCCCGCTCTCCAGCCAGGCGCTGCCCATCTTCAGCCGCACCAGCGTCACGCCGAAGCCGCTGGCCGCGGCATCGTAGATCAGGCCGATGTCGTTGAACTGCGCGCCGATGCTCGGTTCGGCGCGGGCGATGCCGCAGCTCGCAAACCACGCGCCCCAGGGTTCGAGCGGGCTGCGGATCAGGCGCACCGACTCCACCTCGGCCTCGGTGGCGAAGCCGTCGAACGGGCCGAACTCGTTCAGGTAGCTCGGGCTGCACGCCGGCGTGACCTCGTCGGTCAGGATCAGCCGGTGCTCGCGATCGGTGTAGCCGCCGGTGCCGAACCGCACTTCGAGATCGGCCTCTTCAGCGGTCACGTCGAGCAGCGGGATCGAGACCTGCAGGATCAGCTCGATGTCGGGGTAGGCATTGCGAAACAACTCCAGCCTGGGCATCACGAACTGGCGGCAGAAGGTCGGCGTGATCGCCACCCGCAGCCGCGTGCTGCCCTTGGCCGCGCGGCCGGACGGCATCTGCTGGAACGC
>JANOVJ010000653.1:0-4246 GCA_031417295.1 bacterium
CGGATTCAAGAACGGCACCGACGGCAACATCCGGATCGCGATCGACGCGATTCAGGCCGCATCGCGCCCGCATCATTTCCTGTCGATCCACAAGAACGGCCAGGTCGCGATCGTCGAGACGCGCGGCAACAAGGACTGCCATGTGATCCTGCGCGGCGGCAAGACGCCGAACTACGACGCGGCGCACGTCGAGGCCGCTTGCAAGGACCTTGAAGCCGCCAAGCTGCCGCCCTCGCTGATGGTGGACTGCTCACATGCCAACAGCAGCAAGCAGTACCAGAGGCAGGCCGACGTGGCGCGCGACATTGGGGCGCAGATTTCTGGCGGCAGCCGGCGCATCTTCGGCGTGATGGTCGAGAGCCATCTTCAAGCCGGGGCGCAGAAGTTCGCAACGGGCAAGGACGACCCTGCCTCACTGACGTATGGCCAGAGCATCACCGACGCCTGCCTGGGCTGGGACGATTCGCTGGACGTCCTGCAGACGCTCAGCGACGCCGTGAAGGCGCGGCGCGGCTAAGCTGAACGAGCGGTCGCGCTACGCGCCGCCGTCGCGCGCCAGCTTCTCGCTGCGCCAGTAGACGTCGTCGCCGCCCAGCCCGTCGAGGTTGGCGCGGTTGAGCACCCGGGCCAGCACGAACAGCAGGTCGCTCAGGCGGTTGAGGTACTGGCGCGGTTCGTCGCGCACAGTCTCGGCGGCGCCCAGCGCGACGACCGCGCGCTCGGCGCGCCGAGCGATGGTGCGGCCGACATGCGCGATCGCAGCGCTGCGCGTGCCCGCCGGCAAGATGAATTCCTTCAGCCGCGGCAGCGCTGCGTTGTGCTGCGCCAATGCTTCGTCGAGCCGTGCCACCGCATCGGCCTTGAGCAACTCGAAGCCGGGAATCGACAGTTCGCCGCCCAGGTTGAACAGCTCGTGCTGGATCACCACCAACAGTTCGCGCACATCGGCCGGCAGCGGCTCGGCGAGCAGCACGCCGAGCGTCGAATTCAGTTCATCGACATCGCCCATCGCCCGGACGCGAAGATGATCCTTGGGCACCCGTGTGCCGTCGCCGAGGCCGGTCGTGCCGTCGTCGCCGGTGCGGGTTGCGATCTGAGTAAGTCGGTTGGCCATGGGACGATCCTAGCAAAGGAGCGGCGCCCTAAAATGGGCCACCACTCGCGGAGACTCTCATGAACGCACCCGTTCCCGCCCACGTGTTGCCGCAGTTCGCAACGCGCACCCTGCCTGCCGAGATGCTGGCCGTGTTGAGGGCGCGCTTCGGTGAGCGCTGCTCGACGGCGAACGCGGTGCGCGAGCAGCACGGCCGCGACGAATCGACCTACCCGGTCACGCCGCCGGAAGCGGTGGTGTTTTGCGAAAGCACCGAAGAGGTCGCGTTCGTCGTCGGCCTGGCCCATGCGCATGCGGTACCCGTCATCCCGTTCGGCGTCGGTTCGTCGCTCGAAGGCCATTTGCTGGCGGTGCAAGGCGGCGTGAGCATCGACCTCGGCCGCATGAGCCGCATCGTGCGCCTGAACCCGGAGGACTTGACCGTCACCGTCGAAGCCGGCGTGACGCGCGAACAACTGAATCGCGAGATTCGCGATACCGGCCTCTTCTTCCCGATCGACCCGGGCGCGAACGCGACGCTCGGCGGCATGGCCGCCACACGCGCCAGCGGAACGAACGCGGTGCGCTACGGCACGATGCGCGAGAACGTGCTCGGACTGACCGTCGTCACCGCGAGCGGTGAGGTGATTCCCACCGGCACGCGGGCCAAGAAATCGAGCGCCGGCTACGACCTGACGCGGCTCTTCGTCGGCAGCGAGGGCACGCTCGGCGTGATGACCGAGATCACGCTCAAGCTCTACCCGCTGCCCGAGGCGGTGAGCGCAGCGCTCTGCCACTTTCCGAGCATCGACGCCGCGGTGCGCACGACGATCCAGATCATCCAGATGGGCGTGCCGATCGCGCGCTGCGAGTTGCTCGATGCGAACGCGATCCGCGCCGTGAACCGGCATTCGCACCTGTCGTTGCGCGAAGCGCCAATGCTGCTGATGGAGTTCCACGGCAGCGAATCCGGCGTTGCGGAACAGGCCGCGACGGTACAGGAGATTGCACGCGACCATGCCGGTGAAGACTTCCAGTGGGCGACCACGCCCGAGGAGCGCACACGCCTGTGGACCGCACGCCACCAATCGTATTTCGCCGCATTGCAGACGCGCCCGGGTTGCCGCTGCCAGAGCACCGATACCTGCGTGCCGATCTCGCGTCTGGCCGAAAGCATCAATGAGTCGATCGCCGAGGCCGAAGAAGCGGGCGTGCCGTACTGGATCGTCGGCCATGTCGGCGATGGCAACTTCCACCTGAGCTGGCTGCTCGACCCGGACGATCCCGCCGAGCGCGCCACCGTCGAACGGCTGAGCGAGCAGATGGTGCATCGCGCACTTCGCCTGGAAGGCACCTGCACCGGCGAGCACGGCATCGGCCTGCACAAGATGGGCTACCTGGTTGATGAGGCCGGGCCGGGCGCGGTAGCGATGATGCGTGCCGTGAAGCAGGCGCTCGACCCGAAGAACATCATGAATCCGGGGAAGATCTTCGCTGCCGCCTGAGCGGCGCTTGCTGCGCGTCAGGCCGCGGGCGGGCTCACCGACCAGCGCTTCTTGATCGCGCCTTCGCCGTCCACGCTTTCGAGGTGGACGCCGAAGCCCCACAAGCGCGCGACGTGTTTCAGCACTTCCTGTGAGCCGTCGTTCAACGGTCGGTCGTTGTGCTGCGTGTGGCGCAAGGTCAGCGCGCGGTCGCCGCGCAGGTTGACGCTCCAGACCTGGATGTTCGGCTCGCGGCTGCCCAGGTCGTACTGCTTGGCCAGCGCTTCGCGCACGCGGCGGTAGCCGCTTTCGTCGTGGATGGCGGCGACCTCCAGGTCTTTCTCCTTCTCGTCATCGACGATCGAGAACAAGCGGAAATCGCGCATCAGTTGCGGTGACAGGAACTGGCCGACGAAGCTCTCGTCCTTGTAGTTGCGCATCGCGTGGTCGAGCGTGGGCAGCCAGGGTTGGCCGGCGATGTCGGGGAACCACTGCCGGTCTTCGTCGGTCGGCTTTTCGCAGATGCGCTTCATGTCGGTGTACATCGCAAAGCCCAGCGCATACGGGTTCAGGCCGCTGTAGGCCTTGTGTCCGACCGGCGGCTGGTAGACGACGTTGGTGTGCGACTTCAGCCACTCGATCATCATGCCGTCGGTGAGGAGGCCGTCGTCGTACATCGTGTTCAGCAGGCGGTGGTGCCAGAACGTGGCCCAGCCTTCGTTCATCACCTGCGTCTGGCGCTGCGGGTAGAAGTACTGCGCCACCTTGCGCACGATGCGCACCACTTCGCGCTGCCAGGGTTCGAGCAGCGGTGCATTCTTCTCGATGAAGTAGAGCAGGTTCTCCTGTGGCTCTTCGGGGAAGCGCGGGGCCTGCGACTCCTCGGCGGCCTTCTCGGCCTTCTTCGGCAAGGTGCGCCACATCTCGTTGACCTGCAATTGCGCGTAGGCCTCGCGGTCCTTGCGGTCAGCCAGTTCCTGCGCCAGCGACTTGCGGCTCGGCCGGCGGTAGCGATCGACGCCGTGGTTCATCAGCGCGTGGCAACTGTCGAGCAGCTCTTCCACCGCATCGAGGCCGTGGCGTTCCTCGCAGTCGGCGATGTAGTTCTTGGCGTAGACCAGGTAGTCGATGATCGACGACGCATCGGTCCACATCCGGAACAGGTAGTTGCCCTTGAAGAAACTGTTGTGGCCATAGGCGGCGTGGGCGATCACGAGGGCCTGCATCGCCATCGTGTTCTCCTCCAACAGGTAGCTGATGCAGGGGTTGGAGTTGATGACGATCTCATACGCCAGGCCCATGTGGCCGCGGCGGTAGTTCTTCTCGGTGGCAATGAACTCCTTGCCGTAGCTCCAGTGGCGGTAGTTCACCGGCATGCCGATCGACGCGTAGGCGTCCATCATCTGTTCGGCGGTGATGATCTCCAGCTGGTTGGGGTAGGTGTCCAGGCCATAGCGTTGGGCGGTCTGGCGGATCGCCGCGTGGTAGCGCTCAACGAGTTCGAACGACCAGTCGCTCGGCGACGGCAGTGGTTCACTCGGCCGCCCGGGCAGCGGCAACATCGCTTGCAAGCTCATGTCGGCGCACCCTCTTTCTTGAAAAGTTGCCGGAACACGGGATAGATCTGCGACGCTTCGGTCACCTTGCGCATCGCGAAGTGCTTCGTCTC
>JANOVJ010000654.1:0-1913 GCA_031417295.1 bacterium
ACGTTGCTGACCGTGCCTTCCAGCGTCATGCCAGGTTGCAGGTCCTTGATGTCTTCGACGCCGTCGTTGAAGCGCGCGACCTTGAAGTCGGGGCGCGGGTCGCGGCCGGGCTTTTCGAGTTCGGTGAAGACGTCCTTGACCGAGATCGGGCCGAACTTGTCGTCGGCGAAGGCCTCGGGCTTCAAGGCGCGGAGCACGTCGCTGCGGCCCATCACCTCCGCGGCTTGCTTGTTCACTGCGCCGAGAATCTTTTGCACCAGCGGGTAGGTTTCGGGGTGCACGCCCGAGCCGTCGAGCGCGTTGTCGCCGCCGCGGATGCGCAGGAAGCCTGCGGCCTGCTCGAAGGTCTTCGCGCCCAGGCCCGTGACCTCGCGCAGTTGCTGGCGGTTGCGGAACGCGCCGTTCGCATCGCGCCAGCGCACGATGCTCGACGCCACCGTGGCCGACAAGCCCGAGACCCGCGACAGCAACGGGCTCGACGCGGTGTTCAGGTCCACGCCCACGGCATTGACGCAGTCCTCGATCACGCCGTTCAGGCTGCGCGCCAGCTCGGCCTGGTTCACGTCGTGCTGGTACTGGCCGACGCCGATGCTCTTCGGGTCGATCTTCACCAGTTCGGCCAGCGGGTCTTGCAACCGGCGCGCGATGCTCACCGCGCCGCGCAACGTGACGTCGAGCTCGGGCAACTCCTTGCTCGCGTACTCGCTGGCCGAGTAGACCGACGCGCCGGCCTCGCTGACCACGACCTTCTCGATCGCCACGTCGGGCGCGAGCGATTGCAGGCGCTTGATCAAATCGGCGGCGAGGCGGTCGGTCTCGCGGCTGGCCGTGCCGTTGCCGATCGCGATCAGGTTCACGCCGTGCGCGGCACACAGCCTGGCCAGCGCGTGCAACGAACCGTCCCAGTCCTTGCGCGGCTCGTGCGGATAAATGGTGTCGGTCGCCAGCACCTTGCCGGTCGCATCGACCACCGCCACCTTGCAGCCGGTGCGGATGCCCGGGTCCAGCCCCAGCACCACGCGCGGGCCGGCCGGTGCGGCGAGCAGCAGGTCGCGCAGGTTGGCTGCAAAGACCTTGATCGCGACGCGCTCGGCCTCTTCGCGCAGGCGAGTGAACAGGTCGCGCTCCAGGCTCAGCGAGAGTTTCACTTTCCAGGTCCAGCCGATGGTCTTGCGGATCAGGTCGTCGCTGGCGCGTTGGCGGTGGCTCCAGCGCAGGTGCAGCGCGATCCGGCCTTCGGCGAGCGCGGTCGAGGCCTTCGCGCCCGGCTCGCGTCCTTGCCCGGCATGGGCTTCATCGGGCGTCAGCAGCTTCGCGTCCAGCAGCTCCAGGCTGCGGCCGCGAAATACCGCCAGCGCGCGGTGCGAGGGCACGCCGCGGATCGGCTCGTCGTAGTCGAAGTAGTCGCGGAACTTGGCCACGTCGGGGTGGAGCGCGTCCTTGCCCGCGACGAGCGATGACTTCAGCACGCCCTCGGCCCACAGCCACTGCCGCAGCGTGCCGACCAGCGCCGGGTCCTCGGCCCAGCGCTCGGCGAGGATGTCGCGCACACCGTCGAGCACGGCCAGCGCGTCGGCGAAGCCGGCTTCTGCGTTGATGAACGCGGCCGCCTCGGCCAGCGGTTCCAGCGTCGGGTCGGCGAACAAACGGTCGGCAAGCGGCTCGATGCCGGCCTCCCGCGCGATCATCGCCTTGGTGCGGCGCCGCGGCTTGAAGGGCTGGTACAGGTCTTCCAACTCCTGCTTGGTAGGCGCGGCCTCGACCGCAGCGCGCAGCTCGGGGGTCAACTTGCCATGTTCGTCGATGCTCTTCAGCACCGCTGCGCGCCGTTCCTCCAGCTCGCGCAAGTAGGCCAGACGTTGCTCGAGTTCACGCAGTTGCGTGTCATCCAGGTTCTCCGTCGCCTCCTTGCG
>JANOVJ010000655.1:0-10859 GCA_031417295.1 bacterium
TCGACCCGCTGATCACGCACACGCTGAAGCTCGAAGACATCAACCACGGGTTCGAGTTGATGGAGCGGGGCGAGTCGATTCGTTCGGTGGTGGTGTACTGACGGGCCTGGCGGCGAGCGGGCAAGAAATGCAGGAGGCAAAGAACGCAAAGGGACGCAAAGTTCACCAAGGAATTCACTTGAATGAATCGATGCTCTTGGCGTACTTTGCAGTCCTTTGCGTCGTGTATTTCTTACCCGCTCGCCGCCGGACCTGTCAATACACCACCACCGACCGAATCGACTCCCCCCGCTCCATCAACTCGAACCCGTGGTTGATGTCTTCGAGCTTCAGCGTGTGCGTGATCAGTGGGTCGATGCTCAACTTTCCGTCCATGTACCAATCGACGATCTTCGGCACGTGGGGGCGGCCGCGCGCGCCGCCGAACGCCGAGCCTTTCCACACCCGGCCGGGGACGTGCTGGAACGGCCGGGTTGCGATCTCCATCCCCGCCGCGGCGACGCCGATGATCACGCTCTGGCCCCAGCCCTTGTGGCAGCACTCCAGCGCCTGGCGCATCGTGGTCGTGTTGCCGATGCACTCGAAGCTGTAGTCGGCGCCGCCGTCGGTGAGCTGCACGATCGCATCGACGACGTTGTCTCCGCGTTTTCCAAGTTCTTTCGGGTTGATGAAGTGCGTCATCCCGAACTGGCGCGCCATCGCTTCGCGCGCCGGGTTCAGGTCGACCCCGATGATCTTGTCGGCGCCCACCATCCGCGCGCCCTGGATCACGTTCAACCCGATCCCGCCGAGCCCGAACACGACCACGTTCGCACCCGCTTCGACCTTGGCCGTGAACAGCACCGCGCCAACGCCGGTGGTCACGCCGCAGCCGATGTAGCAGACCTTGTCGAACGGCGCGTCGGGGCGGATCTTCGCCAGCGCAATCTCGGGCACGACGATGTGGTTGGCGAAGGTGGAGGTACCCATGTAGTGCAGGATGGGCTGGCCGCCGATCGAGAAGCGGCTGGTCGCGTCGGGCATCAGGCCCTTGCCTTGCGTGCCACGGATCAGCTGGCACAGATTGGTCTTGCGCGAGAGGCAGAACTTGCACTGCCGGCATTCGGGCGTGTAGAGCGGGATCACGTGGTCGTCACGCTGCAGCGAGGTGACGCCGGGGCCGACTTCGAGCACCACGCCGGCGCCTTCAAGGCCCAGGATGGCGGGGAACAGGCCTTCCGGGTCGGCGCCCGAGAGCGTGAACTGGTCGGTGTGGCAGATGCCGGTGGCCTTGATCTCCACCAGCACCTCGCCGGCCTTCGGGCCTTCGAGGTCCACGGTTTCGATGCTGAGCGGGGCGCCGGCTTTCCAGGCGACGGCAGCGCGGGTTTTCATGATGGGTTCTCTCCAGCAGGGTCAATGGAAATCGAACGCGCCGCGTTTGCAGCGCCTTCACGTCGATGGGGCGCGGGCCGCGGACCGAGCCCCCGTTTCGTTGCCACTCTACTACCGCGACCCCGCAAGACTAGGGGGGCGGCCACGTTGACGGCCACCGCTGCGGTGGGCAAACTTTCCACGGTTCTAGTCAACAGGAGCTCATTCCCATGGCAACCCGCCTTGCAACAGCACTCGCAACCCTGTCCCTCGCCGCCGGGCTGGCCCAGGCCTACACGCCGGTCGACATGAGCAGCGTGGCCAACACGCGCTTCAACAACGGCCAGTTTGCCGGCAGCGGCCAGTTTCCCACCGGCAGCCCGACCGTCACGCTAGACGGGGTGCCCTACCTGATGCCCGCCGACAGCGACCACATGTGGAGCTCGTCGTTCGCCGCCGGCTACGGCGGGGTGCGCAGCGTACAGATTCCGGTGGGCATCTACGGCGTGCGCAGCGTGTTCACGCTGATGGGCACGCAGTTGGGGGAAATCGTTGCCGGGTCGTTCGCCTCGATCATGTTTTTCGGCTCGTCGGGCGAGGTGGTCTGGCGGCCGCTCGACGGCGGCGCCGAGATTCGCGACTACACCGGCGCGACGACCTACCCGGTGCCGCTGAACACGGCCGTGACCGAGGAAGTCTGGAGCACCGGCAGCGGCGCGGACAGGCAACGCATCGACCGCCAGCGGTTCGCGCTGCCGGCGTCATTCGCCCACCAGACGCTGGACAGCGTGCTGCTTGTGGACACCGGCTCCAGCATCGTCCAGCGCGTCTTCATCGGCGCGCTCACGGTGCAGGCCGGGCCGGTGCCCGAGCCGCAGACCTGGGCCTTGCTGGCACTCGGCCTGCTCGCCGTGGCCGCGGCCGCGCGACAACGCCGCAGACCGGCCGCCCCGGCCCTTCAAACCGCCTGACTGCGCTGCCTGCCGCGGCGGCTTGATGCCGCCTGTTCGAAGCCCGAAGGCAGCGGAAACAGCGCCTGCAGCGTCTCACGCACCCGGGCCAGGCGAGGATCCTGCGGCCCGGCGTTGTCGGTGGTGTCGTTGACGCAGAAAAAGTCGACCGCGCCGACCAGTGAGCTGAGCAGGTCAAGCTGGTAGCCCACGTCGGTGTCGCCGGTCGACACATGCAGGTGCGTCGAGGCACGAATGCGCGCCAGGCCGTGGGCCAGCGCCCAGCGAATCACGAAATCGGCCACGATGGTCGGCTTGTCCCAGGTGCGGAACACGGTCGAACGCACGCTGTCGAACATCTCGGGGGCGACTTGCTCCAGGTGAAAGAGCACCGAGCGAAGCATCGGTCGTGGCGCATGGGCGAAAGTGCTGAAGGTGTGCTCGTAAGGCTCGACCCGCCGCGCGAGCACCGGCAAGCCACCGGGCTGCGGCGGGCTGAACGGCCGGCTCAGCCACTGCCGCGACAGGCGGCTCGCGTTGTCCATCGAGTCGGCGTCGGGCCGCAGCGGCCCGTCGGCAACCTCGGGCTCGTCGGACCAGGCGGCGTAGACGCCGCCGTCCCAGAACCAGTCGCCGATCTTCACCGGCGCGCCGAAGAAGACATCGTCGTTCAGGTAGAAAAAGCGCTCCGACAGGCCCGGTATGCGGTGAATGTAGGACTCGATGTGGCTTGAGTCGAACGTGGGCAGCGATTCCGCCCGGATCAGGCTGTGGTGGTCGACAACCGTCAAGCGTTCCGACGGCTGCAGCCAGGCCGGTATCTGGTCGTCGGTGACGAGGTAGACATGGCCGTGCGACGGGAAGAACCGGTCGAGCGCGCGCAGGCTGTAGCGCAACTCATCGTTGTCGCGAAACCGGCCTTCCACGTTGCCGTGCAGGCCGATCGCCTCGCGCTGGCCGGCGCCCAGCCTGTCTGCCGCCGCATGGCGCTTGCGGCGCCAGGCGGGGTCATTGCCGTCGACCCAGAGGTAGACGATGTCGATGGGGGCGTGGTCGGGCATGAGAAGGGCAACGCTTGGGGGAGGAACGATAGCCGCAGCCGGCGGGGCTCCATTATGGGCAGGCACGCCCTGCTGCGCTCGGCGGGTGGGAGTGCAAGGGCATCCCGATCGCCCGCGCGACAAGCCTGGCGCAGGCCCGAACCCGGGCACGGGGCCAGCCGCGGCACGAACTCCGACGACGACACCACGAGGTGGGTGTTGCCGCCGCGCCGGGCGCGTGAGGCAGCGGCGCAGAAGATGTCGGCCGCCCGCAGTGGGCCCATCAGTGGACCCCTGGGCGTCCAAAAAGACAAAAGGGTCAGCAAGCGCAAACCTGCTGACCCTCGTCTTTTCTGGTGCGGCTGGCAGGAATCGAACCCACGACCCCTTGGTTCGTAGCCAAGTACTCTATCCAACTGAGCTACAGCCGCACAACTTGCGAGTTTATCACGAGCGCCGGCGCTCTCAGCCGATCTGCGCTGCCGCGGCGTAGCACTCGGCCGAGCGCACCGGGTCGCCCTGCTCCCGGGCCAGCTCGGCCAGCTGGCGCCAGGCGCGGCGGCGCGATGCGCGGGGCAGCGTCTCGTCGTCGGCCGCTTGCTGCAGCGCCTGCCGCGCCTTGCCCCAGAGCCGGCATTCGGCCAGCGCGCAGCCCACCGCAAAGGCGATCGCGCCCTCGCGCGGGTAGCCGTGCCAGGCGGCTTCGAGCCGCGCCAGCCAGTCCGGTCCGATCCCGGCGACGCAGGCGACCAAGCCGTGCGCCAGGGCGTCGCGGTCTTCGGCGTTGAAGTCGCCCAGCGCTTCCCAGAACGGGCGCAGCCACTGGCGGCCGTCCTCGGGCGCGCCGAGCAGCGCCATCCGCGTGGCGGCGCGCGCGGCGACGAAGGCGTCGCGGCGGTCGGCCGAGTCGAGCTGCAGCCAGATGCGGCGCACCTGGTCGGCATCGCGGCCGGCGTCGAGCGCCTCGAAGGCCAGCGAGCGCAACAGCCCGAGCGCAGCCTCTTTCGAAAAGCCCTGGTGCTTGGCCAGCAGGCGCGCGGTTTTCAGCGCTTCCTGCGGCTGGCGGGCGAGCCGTGTGGCCTGCAACTTCAGGCGCAAGGCGTGGGTGCGGCGGCCGACGCCGGGCGGCAGGTCGGACAGCAGTTCGAGCGCGCGCGGCGCGTCGCGATCGTCGAGCGCCCATTCGGCGGCGAGCATGCGCGCGCCTTCTTCGGCCGAGCGTGCGGCGGCGCTGCGGCGCGCCAGGTCGAGGGCGCGGCGCAGTTGTTCGTCGCGCTGCGGCCGGTCTTGCAGGCGGTGCAGGCTGCCCGCGGCGAGCAGGTGGCCGAGCACGGTGAACTCGTTGTCCTGCGCCAGCTCGGGCGTGTCGGACTGGATTTCGAGCGCCCGTTGCGCCGAGCGGTGGGCCCGGCTGTAGCGGCCGCCGAAGTACTGTGCCAGCGCATCGCGCAGCCAGGCCTGCGCGCTGCGGTCGCGCCGCGCAACGCGCCATTCGCGCGCCCTGCCCGGCAGGCCGACGAGCGCGTTGACGGCCTGGATCAGCGTCACCAGCGCGAAGCAGGTGCCCACGAGCAGGAGCAGGAACAGGTTGAGCGACACGTCCATCCGCCACCCGCTCCAGTAGAAACTGGCCAGGCCATCGTTGGTGCCCAGCGTCGTCGCGGCGACGACGGCCACTGCGAAGAGCAGCGTGAACCAGATGACGGTGCGCATCGGCGACGGCCTGGGGGCTCAGGCAGTGCCGCGCCGCGGCGCCGCTGAAGTGAATTCGCGCGCCGGCATTTCAGCGCCCCGCAGCCGCCGCGGCCAGCGCCGCCAGCGTGTTGTCGGGCCGTGGCAGACCGACTTGCTTTGTCTGCGCAGCAACCTGCTTGATCAGCTCAGCCGCCAGTTGGGTGCGGCGCGAATTGCGGTCGAAGTAGCGGTCGATCACGGCCTGCGCGCTCTGCAAGTCGCCCTGGGCCACGTCGAACTGGCGCGACAGCAAGGCCAGGCGCGCATTGAGCAAACGCAGCTTCAGGTTCTCGCGCAGGAAGAAGGCCTGCTCGGGCGCGAGCAGCATGGCCTCGGGATGGTCGATGCGGGTCACCCGCACCAGCCCGCGGGCCTCGCCCCAGACGCGCTCGGTCAAGGCGTCCCAGCGCTCGATCCAGGGCTGCAACCAGGCCGGCATCGCGGCGCTGGCCTCCGCCGGCGCGCTGCGCTGCGACGGCGTCGCACTCGCGGCCAACGCCACCGGCCGCGGCGCGTCCTTGCGCGGTTCGGCCTGCACCAGCAGCGGCAGTTCATCGACCATCCGTACCGCTTCGTCGAGCTTGATCGTGAGCGCGGCGATGTCGATCACACCCATCGCCTTGACGCGGTCGAGGTCGCGCGCGATGGCACGGCGCACGCCTTCCAGGCGCGGCTGGTTGTAGCGCGCCAGCCGCTCGTCGGACTGCTTCAGCGTGGCCACCAGCGGCTCGGCGCTGCCGGTCAACGCCGACTGCTGGATCGCCACGCGCAAGGCCGAATCGATATCGACCACCAGGTTCTCGTCACGCGAGCGCGACAGGCTCTGGATCAGCTCTTCGAGCTGCCCGCGCTGCACCGCCACTTCGGCCACGCGGGCTTCGAGCAAGGCCAGCTTCGCGGCCGTCTCGCGCGCGCCGTCTTGCGCCTGGCGGGCCAGCATCTGCGCCTCGGCCGACTGGACTTGCGTGTCCTGCTGGCGTCGCACCAGTTCCTGCTCCAGGCCTTGCACGCGCTTCTGGGTCTGCCAGGCCAGCAACAGGCTGGCAGCGCACACCACACCCACCACGGCGAGCGCGAGCCCCAGGTGCAGCGGCTTGAGTGCCTGGGCTGTCAGCGCTGGGGCCGCCGATGCCGCCCCGGAGGCCGCCCCAGACGGGCCCGACGAAGGCGCCGCAACGCCCACGCCGGGGGCTGCAATCTCGGGCGGGGCGGCGGTCTCGTTCACGGTGGGAGCGATTGTAGGCAGGCCCTCACCGCTTCGAGCGTCGGCCCGGTCAGCATGACCTGCGCCAGCCCCAACTGTTGCGCCCGGGCTGCAATGCGCGGGTGGCTGGCCAGTGCCCGGGCCTGGGACCAGCCAGCCGCAGGCCCGGCCAGCGCGGCGAGGTTGGCGATCGCCTCCGAACTGCTGAACAGCCAGAGGTGGTCGCGCGGGGCGCCTAGCGCTGCCTGCAGTAGCGCCTGGGCCGGTGCATCGAGCTGCGGCGCGCTGCGGCGGTAGGCCGCCAGCAGGCTGACCTGCGCGCCGCACCCGCGCATGGTGTCGGCCAGCCACTCGCGGCCGCCGTCGCCGCGCACGATCAGCACCTTCGCGTCGCGCCAGTCGGCCGGTGCGAGTTGATGCCACAGCGCTTCGGAATCGAACTGCGGCGCATCGACCGCCGGCTCGACGATCTGCGCTGCCGGCACGCCCAGCCGCAGCAGCGCCTGCGTGGTGCCGGGGCCGGTCGATCCGGCTTCCACGTTGCGCGGCCAGGCCGTGCCGGGCGGGCGCGCGGCCATGAACTGCTCGGCGGCGTTGGGGCTCACGAAGACGGCCAGCCGCATCGCGGGCAGCGCCGCCCACGCCGCTTCTACGGCTGCCGCATCGGCCGCGGGTGCAATGCAGATCAGCGGCAGCGCCACCGCGTCGATGCCCGCGTCGCGGAGCCGCGCCACCCAGTCGGCCGCCTGCGGCGCGGGACGGGTCACGAGGACGCGCATCGCCGGGGCCTGTTCACGCGAGCGACGACCGATGCGTGGCTCAAGCAGGCCCTGCGGCTGCGGCCAGCAGGTAGGCCTCAGCGCCACGCTCGCGCAGCAAGGCAGCGGCACGGTAGCCGAGCGCTTCGGCCGCGGCTTCGTCCGGCGCCGGGCCGCGGGCATGGGCGCCCAGCAGCGGCAGCGTGGTCTGCTCGGGGTGGCCGAGGCACACCTCAACCCGCAGCGCATCGCCGTGCCACGTGGCATGCGCCGCCAGCGGCATGCTGCAACTGCCGCCCAGCGCACGCGACACGGCGCGTTCGGCGTGCACCGCCAGCCAGGTCGCGCGGTCGGTGAGCTGGGCCAGGCTTTCGCGCAGTGCCAGCGCGTCGCTGCGAACCTCGATCCCGAGCGCGCCCTGCCCGGCCGCGGGCAGCATCTGCGCCGGCTCGAAAACGCTGCGAATGCGCACGGCCAGGCCAAGCCGCTTCAGCCCCGCCGCCGCCAGCACGATCGCGTCGAACTCGCCTTCGTCGAGCTTGCGCAGGCGCGTGTCGAGGTTGCCGCGCAGCGGCTCGATCACCAGGTCGGGGCGCAGCGCGAGCAATTGCACGATGCGGCGCAGGCTGGAGGTGCCGACCCGCGCGCCCTGCGGCAGATCGGCCAGCGCGGCATGGTGATTCGAGACGAAGGCATCGCGCGGGTCTTCGCGCTCCAGCACCGCGGCAAGCACAAAGCCCTCGGGCAAGACCATCGGCACATCCTTCAGCGAATGCACCGCCAGGTGAGCCCGGCCCTCTTCGAGCGCGGTCTCGAGTTCCTTCACGAACAGGCCCTTGCCACCGACCTTGGACAGCGCGCGGTCGAGAATCTGGTCGCCCCGCGTCGTCATGCCCAACAGCCCGACGGTCATGCCGAAGCGCTCGCTCAGCAACGCGCGCACATGCTCGGCCTGCCACAGCGCAAGGCGGCTTTCTCGGGTGGCAATCAGTGTCGTTTCGGTCATGCGCACGATGCTAGCAGGCACGCAAACTGCATGGCTCGCCGGGGTCGCTACCGCGCTGTTACTGCTACCATAAAGATCGCGTAACCAAATTACATCGAGGTCTCCATGCCGCGTGCCCGAACTGCCTCCGCGCCCCGCCCCGCCAAGACCGTTCTGCGTGGCGATGCGGCCGAGAAGAACCGGCCGCTGGTGGACGACATCCGCCTGCTCGGGCGCATCCTCGGCGACGTGATCCGCGAGCAGGAAGGCCGTGCCGCGTTCGATCTGGTAGAGCGGGTGCGCCAGTTGTCGGTGGCCTACCGCTTGAAGAGCGATGCCCGCGCCGGCCAGGGGCTGGACCGGCTGCTGAAGAACCTGTCTGGCGACCAGACCGTGAGCGTGATCCGCGCCTTCAGCTACTTCTCGCACCTGGCCAACATTGCCGAAGACCGGCACCACGTGCGCCGCCGCGAGCACCACGACCGGCAAGGCCACTTGCAGGAAGGCTCGCTCGCGATGACGCTGGAGCGGCTGGCTCACCGCGACATCCGCGCCGAAGACATCGCCCGCGTGCTCGACAGCGCCTACATCTCGCCGGTGCTCACGGCCCACCCGACCGAAGTGCAAAGGAAGAGCATCCTCGACGCCGAGCGCGCCATCGCCGAGCTGCTGGGCCAGCGCGACACGCCGCAGAGCGAACCCGAGCGTGCCGACAACGAGGCGCTGCTGCGCGCGCGCATCACGCAGCTCTGGCAGACGCGCATGTTGCGCTACACCAAGCTGACCGTGGCCGACGAGATCGAGAACGCGCTGTCGTACTACCACTCGACGTTTCTGCGGCAGATTCCGCGCCTCTACCGCGAGATCGAAGACGCGCTGCCCGGGCACCCGATTGCGCCGTTCTTTCGCATGGGCAACTGGATCGGCGGCGACCGCGACGGCAACCCCAACGTTGTCGCCGAGACCTTGAGGATGGCGCTGGCACGGCAGGCCGAGACGGTGCTGCGCTTCTACCTGGTGGAGCTGCACGAGCTCGGCGCCGAGCTGTCGATCTCGGCGATGCTGGCGCCGGTGACGCCCGAAATGCAGGCGCTCGCGGCAAGCTCGCCCGACGCCAACGCGCACCGCGAAGACGAGCCTTACCGGCGCGCGCTGATCGGCATGTACGCCCGCACCGCAGCCACGCTGCAGGCGCTGACCGGCACCGAGGCGCTGCGCCACGCGGTGGCGCCCCAGCAGCCGTACGTGCAAGCGAGCGAGTTGCTGGCCGACCTGCAAACCATTGCCACGTCGTTGAAATCGCACCACGCGCAGGCCCTGATCGCGCCGCGCCTGAAGCCCCTGATGCGCGCGGTGCAGGTGTTCGGCTTTCACCTCGCCACGGTGGACCTGCGCCAAAGCTCCGACAAGCACGAGGCGGTGCTGGCCGACCTGCTGCGCCTGGCGCGGATCGAGCCCGATTACTCGGCGCTGGCCGAGCCGGCGCGCCGCACCTTGCTGCTGCAACTGCTGAATGACGCGCGGCCGCTGCGCGTCCACGCCGCCGAGTATGCGGCGCTGACCTTGTCGGAACTCGCGATCTTCGAGGCCGCACTCGAGATGCGCCAGCGCTACGGCCGCGACGCGCTGCGCCACGCCATCATTTCGCACACCGAGGAGGTGAGCGACCTGCTCGAAGTGTTGCTGCTGCAAAAGGAAGTCGGCCTGTTGCGCGGCACCCTCGATGTGGGCGACGCGGTGGCCGACCTGATCGTCTCGCCGCTGTTCGAGACCATTGCCGACCTGCGCAACGCGGCGCCGATCATGCGGGCGTTCTATGCGCTGCCCGGCATCGCCGCACTCGTCAAGCGCTCGAGCGGCGAGCAGGACATCATGCTCGGCTACAGCGACAGCAACAAGGACGGCGGCTTCTTCACCAGCAACTGGGAGCTGTACCGCAGCGAGATCGCGCTGGTCGAGCTGTTCGGCGAGCTCGGCCGCGAACACGGCATCACGCTGCGCCTGTTCCACGGCCGCGGCGGCACGGTCGGGCGTGGCGGCGGGCCGAGCTACCAGGCCATCCTGGCGCAGCCGCCGGGCACGGTGAACGGGCAGATCCGCCTGACCGAGCAGGGCGAAGTGATCGGCTCCAAATACGCGCACCCCGAGATCGGCCGGCGCAACCTCGAAACCCTCGTCGCGGCAACGCTGGAGGCAACGCTTCTGCACCCGACCAAGAGCGCGCCGCAGGGCTTTCTGGACGCCGCAGCGGCGCTGTCGGAAGCGAGCATGGCGGCGTACCGCCGGCTCGTGTACGAGACGCCCGGCTTCACCGACTACTTCTTCGACACCACGCCGATCCGCGAGATCGCCGAGCTGAACATCGGCTCACGCCCCGCTTCACGCAAGGCCACGCGCGCGATCGAAGACTTGCGTGCGATTCCCTGGGGCTTCAGTTGGGGCCAGTGCCGCGTCGCGCTACCCGGCTGGTGCGGCTTCGGCTCGGCAGTGGAAACCTACCTCGGCCAGGAACCGAAGCAGCGCGCCGAGCGGCTGGCGCTGCTGCAACGCATGCACAAGCAGTGGCCGTTCCTTCGCACGCTGCTGTCGAACCTCGACATGGTGCTGGCCAAGAGCGACCTTGCCATCGCGGCGCGCTACGTCGAACTGGTCGAAGACAAGAAGGCGGGCAAGCGCATCTTCGCGGCGATCCAAGCCGAGTGGCGCGCCACCTCGGACGCGCTGTCGCTGATCACCGGCGACACGCAGCGCCTCGCCTCGAACCCGTCGCTGGCGCGATCGATCGAGCACCGCTTTCCCTACCTCGACCCGCTGAACCACTTGCAGGTGGAGTTG
>JANOVJ010000656.1:0-7620 GCA_031417295.1 bacterium
TCGACCCGCTGATCACGCACACGCTGAAGCTCGAAGACATCAACCACGGGTTCGAGTTGATGGAGCGGGGCGAGTCGATTCGTTCGGTGGTGGTGTACTGACGGGCCTGGCGGCGAGCGGGCAAGAAATGCAGGAGGCAAAAAACGCAAAGGGACGCAAAGGGACGCCAAGAAGACCGAGTCATTCTTGTGAATTCCTTTGTGAACTTTGCGTGCCTTTGCGTTCTCTGCGCCCAAGAGGAACGGTTCGATGACCGTCATGGGATGGCTGCTTGATTCGGACCCTTCGATCCGTTGGCAGGTCCTGCGCGACATCACGGATGCGCCTGCCGAGGCGGTAGCTGCCGAGCGATCGCGCGTCGCCGTGGTGGGTTGGGGCGCGAAGCTGCTCGGCCTTCAGACACCCGGCGGCCATTGGGGCGGTGAGGGCGAGCGCCGGACCGGGATGACCACCATCTACAGCCTTGCGTTGTTGGAGGACCTGGGTGCCAACCCGGCGGCCGAGCCCGTCCGCCAGGCGATGGCCCTCGTTCGCGAGCACATCGCCTGGTGGCAACTCGACGGCCGGCCCTTCTTCGACGGCGAGACCGAACCCTGCATCAACGGTGCGATCCTCGCGGCCGGCGCGTATTTCGGCGAGTCCAGCGATCGGCTGGTCGGCCGGCGGCTGGCCGAGCAGCTCGGCGACGGCGGCTGGAACTGCGCTGCGCCACCCAGCCAGCGCGCCTAGCTCAACACCACGGTCTGCGTCCTCGAAGGGCTGCTGGCGTACGAGAAAGCGCAAGGGGCCACACCGGTGGTCACGCAGGCCCGCTTGCGGGCACAGGCGTATCTGGTCGAGCGCCGCATGTCCAGGTCGCTCAACTCCGGCGAGGTGATCGATCGCAGCTGGGTGCGCTGTGCATTGCCGACCCCCTGGCACTGCGACGTGCTGCGCGGGTTGGACTGCCTGCGCAGCGCCGGTGTCGAGCCCGACGAACGGCTCGCCGAGGCGGTCGGGCTTGTGGCGAAGCGGCGCCACCAGAACGGGCGCTGGCCGCTGAATGTCGCGCACCCCGATTGAGTTCCGTTCGACATGGAGGCGGGCGGGGGCCGGGCCAGCCGATGGAACACCCTGCGTGCCTCTCGCGTGCTGCGCTGGTATGGGCGCTGAGCTGTTGAGCCGCCTCGCCCCTTCGCACGGGTCGGGCGGCATCGGTCCCGTTCCGCGGGGCGGCGCACCGGTATGCTTGCGCTGTCCGATCTGTGGAGCCCGCTCATCATGAAACGCCGCCTCGCCTTGCTGCTCGGTGTCAGTGCCCTGCTGCAGGGCTGTGCCTCGCCGGCACCCCGGTGGTCGAATCGGGCGTCGGTCAATGCCGGCACGGCGGCCGAGTTGGCTTTTGCCTGGACCATGGTCGATCGCGATCACCCGGCCAGGTAGCACAAGGACGCGAGGCCATGCGCATCGAACACATTCGCCAACGCCTGCGCCAGCTGGGCGCCGGGCCCGGCCACGAGCAGCGGGTGCTGCGGTTGTGGGCCCAGGCGCTGCCGCAGGACAGCGGCAGCCGGGCGATCGAAAGCTTCCTCCCGCAATCGCTGCGCGCCGCGTTGCCGTCGCTCGCGGATGAACTCGCCGGCCTGGCCCGCCTGCGCTCGCAACACCCGGCCGCAGACGGCTCGGCGCGGCTGCTGGTCGAGCTGGCCGACGGGCAGACGGTGGAAAGCGTGCTGCTGCCGCGCGACGGTTTGTGCGTCTCGACGCAGGTTGGCTGCGCCGTCGGTTGCGTGTTCTGCATGACCGGCCGCGACGGCCTGCTGCGCCAGGTGGGCAGCGCCGAGATCGTGGCCCAGGTGGCACTGGCGCGCAGCCTGCGGCCGGTGCGCAAGGTGGTGTTCATGGGCATGGGCGAGCCGGCGCACAACCTGGACAACGTGCTCGAAGCGATCGATCTGCTCGGCACGGCCGGCGGCATCGGGCACAAGAACCTGGTCTTCTCGACCGTGGGCGACGCGCGCGTGTTCGAGCGCTTGCCGCTGGGCAAGGTGAAGCCGGCGCTGGCGTTGTCGTTGCATTCGACGAAGGCCGAACTGCGCGCGCGACTGCTGCCGCGCGCGCCGCGCATCGAGCCGGCCGAACTGGTGGCGCTTGGCGAGCACTACGCCCGCGCGACCGGCTACCCGATCCAGTACCAGTGGACTTTGCTCGAAGGCATCAACGATGGCGACGATGAACTCGACGGCATCGTCGCGCTGCTCGCCGGCAAGCACGCGATGATGAACATGATTCCCTACAACACCGTGGTGGGCCTCGCGTATCGCCGCCCGTCGTGGGAGCGCGCGGCCGAGATCGCACGCTCGCTGAACCGGCGCCGCATCCTGACCCGGCTGCGCCGCTCCGCCGGGCAGGACGTGGATGCCGGCTGCGGCCAGCTGCGCGCCCGGGCGCCGGCCCGCAAGACCTGGCAAATTGCAAGCGCCGCATTGGCCTGAATCGGGAGCCCGCCCATGTTCGACTTGACTGGCAAGGTCGCCATCGTCACCGGTGGCAACGGCGGCATCGGCCTGGGCATGGCGCGGGGCCTGGCGAAGGCCGGCGCCCGCGTCGTCGTCGCGGCGCGCAACGCCGGGAAGTCGAGCGCGGCGGTGCAAGAGTTGCAAGCGCTCGGCTGCGAGGCCCTCGCGATCGAGGTCGATGTCTGCGCCGAAGCCTCGGTCGAGGCGCTGATGTCGCAGGCGGTCGAGCGCTGCGGCCGGATCGACATCCTCGTCAACAACGCCGGCATCAACGTCCGCAAGCCGGCGCAAGAACTGTCGCTGGACGAATGGCGCCAGGTGATGGACACCAACCTCACCAGCGCCTTCCTCTGCTCGCGTGCCGCGCACCCGCACCTGCGGCAATCCGGCGGCGGCAAGGTGATCAACATCGGCTCGATGCTGTCGATTTTCGGCGCCTCGTTCGCTCCGGCCTATGGCGCCAGCAAGGGTGGCGTGGTCCAGCTCACCAAGTCGCTCGCGGCGGCCTGGGCGGCGGACAACATCCAGGTCAATGCCGTGTTGCCGGGCTGGATCGACACCGACCTCACCCGCGACGCGCGGCAACAGGTGGCCGGCCTGAACGAACGCATCCTGGCCCGCACGCCGGCCGGCCGCTGGGGCCGGAGTGACGACCTGGCCGGCGTGGCCGTGTTCCTGGCCAGCGCGGCGTCCGACTTCATCACCGGCGCGGCGATTCCAGTCGATGGCGGCTACTCGGTGCTGGTCTGATGGTTGAGGCCTTCGACGCGATCGTGATCGGCGCCGGCCAGGCCGGGCCGGCGCTGGCCGTGCGTTGCGGCAAGCAGGGCCTGAAGACAGCCATCGTCGAGCGGCACCGCTTCGGCGGCACCTGCGTCAACAACGGCTGCGTGCCGACCAAGACGATGATCGCCAGCGCCCGCGCGGCGCATGTTGCGCGCCATGCCGGGACCTTCGGCGTGTGGGTCGAGGGCCCGGTTCGCGTCGACATGGCGCGCGTCATGGCGCGCAAGGATGCGATCGTCCGGCAATCGCGCGACGGTGTTCGTTCGTGGCTGGATGGCGCCAGCAACGTCACCGTGATCGAGGGCCACGCCCAGTTCATCGGCCCGCATCGCCTGCGCGTCGGCGACCGCGAGCTCGAAGCGCCGCGCATTTTCATCAACGTCGGCGGCCGCGCCGCGGTGCCCCTCGACATGCCGGGCATCGGCGACGTGCCGACACTGAACAACGAGCGCGTCATGCACCTCGACCGCTTGCCCGAGCACCTGATCGTCGTCGGCGGCAGCTACATCGGCCTCGAGTTCGCGCAGATGTTTCGCCGCTTCGGCAGCCGCGTCACGGTGGTCGAGGCCGGCCCGCGGCTGATCGCGCGCGAGGACGAGGATGTGTCGGCGGCGATCCGCGAGATCCTGGCCGGCGAGGGCGTCGAGTTCCGGCTCGACGCGACCTGCATCGCGCTGCAACGCCAGGGCGACGGGGTCGCGGTCGCGGTGGATTGCAGCGCTGGCTCGCCACGGGTCGAAGGCTCGCACATCCTGCTCGCCACCGGCCGCGTGCCGAACACGCACGACCTCGGCCTGCAAGCGGCCGGCATCCTGGCCGACGCTCGCGGCTACATCGGCGTCGACGAAGGCCTGGCGACGAATGTCGAAGGGGTCTACGCGCTCGGCGACTGCAACGGCCGCGGCGCCTTCACCCACACCAGTTGGAACGACTACGAGATGGTTGCCGCCAACCTGTTCGACGGCGGCACGCGCCGGTTGAGCGAGCGCATCCCGGCCTACGCGCTGTTCGTCGATCCGCCGCTCGGGCGGGTCGGCATGACGGAGGCACAGGTCCGCGCCTCGGGCCGGCCAGCGCTGGTGGCCAAGCTGCCGATGACGCGCGTCGGCCGCGCGCGCGAGATGGGCGAGACAGCGGGCTTCATGAAGATCGCGGTGGCCGCCGACACGCGCGAACTCCTCGGCGCGGCGATCCTCGGCGTGCATGGCGACGAGGTGATCCACGCCGTTCTCGAAGTGATGACGGCGCGCCTGCCGCACACCGTGATCAACCGCGGCATGCACATCCACCCGACGGTCTCGGAGTTGCTGCCGACGCTGCTGGAAGGCCTGGCACCGATGGCCGCAGCCTGATGCTCGACAACGGCATTGCGTGGGAGATGTTCCTGCGCGGCGCCGTCGCGGGGCTGCTGCTGTTCCACCTGGTCCACCTCGCGCTGCCCGGCGCGCGGCCGGCGGCGCGTGCTGCGCTGGGCGCGTTCACGCTGTCGGTGCTGGCCTACCTGTTCTGCCAGCAGGGCGATGTGCTGCTCGGCCTGCCACGCCCGCTGGGCCTGCTGATGATGGCCGGCTGCGTCGGTTCCGCCGCGTGGATGTGGGTCGCGGCGCGTGCGCTGTTCAACGACGACTTCGTGTTCTCCAAGCCGGTCACTTTGCTGGCGCTGGCGCTGGTGGTGCTGGGGCTGGCGGCGAACATTCCCTACCTGCCCGAAGCCGCGGGGCGGGTGCCGGCCGCGGTGGTCTCGGCGCTGTCCGGTGCGCATGCGACGGCGATGCTTGGCTTCACTGCGGCCGCGCTGTGGGAGATCGCCCACGGCTGGCGCGACGACCTGGTCGAACCGCGCCGCGCCGCCCGGCGCTGGGTGGCGCTGGGCATCGGCCTCTATGCGGCGGTGGCGCTGGTTATCGAACTGGCAGTGCGCGGGCGCGAGATCGGCCGGCTGCTGCCAGCCCTGCACGTGGCCGGCATCGGTTGCGTGACGCTGGCGCTCGCGGTGCTCGTGGCGCGGCGCTCGCTCGACGAGGTGCTCGGCACCGGGCGGGCGCCGGTCGCGGCGCCGAACTTCGGCGAACCCTCGCCCGAAGAGCCTGCCTTCCCCGCCCCGGCCGCGCTGCCCGCCGCGCCATCCCCGGCGCTGGCGCGATTGACCGTGGCCATGACCGAGGATCGGCTGTACCGCCAGGAAGGCCTCAGCCTGGCAACGCTGGCGCAGACCCTGGGTTGCGGCGAGGCCGCGCTGCGCACGCTGATCAACCAGCAACTCGGCTACCGCAACTTCAACGACTTCCTGCACCACTACCGCTTGCAGGAAGCCGCGGCCCGGTTGGCCAGCGAAGACCTGCCGATCCTGACGATCGCGCTCGGTTGCGGCTACGGCTCCATCGGGCCGTTCAACCGGGCTTTCAAGCAGCGGTTCGGCATGACGCCGTCCGAGTACCGGGGTGGATCGCGCCTTTCAGGAGCGCCGGCCACGAACTGAGCAGGTTTCGCGACGAATCGGCCAGGGTTCGCGACGAATCGGCGAGCCGCCGCCGGCCGGCCTGCCGACGATGAGGGCACCCGCAACCCTCATTCATCGGAGGCTTCATGATCGTCCAACCCCCCTCGCTGGCCAGCGTCGGCCTGAGCATCCTCGGCATCGACCTGCTGCGCTACCTGCTCGGCGCCGGCCTGGTCTGGCTGGCGGTCAACGTGCTCTTGCGCCGGCAACTCGCCGGCCGGCGCATCCTCGACGGCACGCCACGGCCGGGCCAGATCCGCCGCGAGCTCGTCTACTCGCTCTCGACCGTGCTGATCTTCGCTGCCAACGGCTGCCTGCTCTGGCTGCTGGCCGCGAACGGCTGGGTGCGCATCTACAGCGACGCGGCCACGCACGGCTGGCTGTGGTGGTGGGCCAGCCTGGCGTTGATCGTCATTGCGCATGACGCGTACTTCTACTGGACGCACCGGCTGCTGCACGACCGGCGCTGGTTCGGCGCCGTGCACGGGCGCCACCATGCGTCGCTGCACCCCACGCCGTGGGCGGCCTACAGCTTCCATCCGGTCGAGGCCGCGGTGCAGGTGGCATTCCTGCCGCTGTTCGTGGCCGTGGTGCCGACGCACGGCGGCGTGATCGCGCTGTTCCTGGTCCACATGATCCTGCGCAACGCGATCGGCCACTGCAGCCATGAAGTGATGCCCTGGCAGCAGACCCGGCGCGGCTGGCTGCGCTGGATCACGCCGGTCAGCCACCACCACTTTCACCACGCCCACAACCGCGGCAACTTCGGCCTCTACTTCACCTGGTGGGACCGCTGGTGCGGGACCGAGGACGCCAGCTACCTGCGCTACGGCGACCGGCATTTCAGCGGCCAGCGCGAGAGCGGAGTCGCCGCCTGAAGCCCGCCCTTGCGCGGGCGGCAGCGTTCGCGGCGCTGCTCGGCGAATGGTGGAAGCCCGGCATCGGCGCCCGGGTCCGCGTCGAGCCCTGTGGCGACGCGGTCCGCAGCCGCGACTACAGAGGCTCGCTGCACCTGGCCAGCGCCGGGCGCGGCTATCCTCGCCGCATGCACCGCACCATCTTCGGCACGCCTTGGGTCAACACACTGCTGCGCGCCGCTTCGCGGGCCTTCCTGAAACTCAGCGGCTGGCGCGTCGAAGGCGAGCTGCCGCCTCACGCGCGCAAATGCGTGCTCATCGCCGCGCCGCACACCACCAACTGGGACCTTCCCTACACACTGATGTGTGCCTTCGTGCTGCGCCTGAACGTCTACTGGATGGGCAAGGCCTCGATCTTCCGGCCGCCGTTCGGCCCGGTGATGCGCTGGCTGGGCGGCATCGCAGTGCAGCGTGAGCAGTCGAACAACCTGGTGGCCGCCTCGGCCGCTGCGCTGCGGGCCGCCGACGGGCCGGTGCAACTGATCGTGCCGCCCGAAGGCACGCGCGGCAAGACCACGCAGTGGAAGACCGGCTTCTACTACATCGCCCGCGAGGCCAGGCTGCCGATCCTGCTGGCCTACATCGACTACCCAAACAAGCGCGTCGGCCTCGGCCCGGTGTTCGAGCCCAGCGGCGATATCGAGCGCGACATGCAAACCATCAAGGCCTTCTACGCGCCGCTGCGCGGCAGGCACGCCGGGCGTTTCGACGCCGGCTGAGCGGGCGCGCCACCACCATGCTGCCGAGCCTCTACCGTGGCGTCTTTGCCATCGCGCCAGGGCCGCTCTCGCTGATCCTGTTCGCGCGGGTGGCGCTGGCAGTCGGGGTGCCGCTGATCGGCTTCACCTGGGCCGGCGAGCCCGTGGCCGGCGTCGTGGGCGGCGCGGTGGCGATGTTCGTCTCGCTGTGCGATGTGGGC
>JANOVJ010000657.1:0-5206 GCA_031417295.1 bacterium
GTGTGCGAAAGACGTGCTGGCCGAGCTGACCCGCATCTGCGAGCGACGCGGCGTGAGCCACAGCATCGAAGAGACGATGTGCGCCGCCGCCGCACCCAGCGCACCGGCCTGGCAGCAGCGCTGGGAACGCGCCGTCGAAGCCACCGGCCTGCCGGTGTTCCGCATGCCGAGCGGCGCCGGCCACGACGCGATGAAAATGCACGAAGCCATGCCGCAGGCCATGCTTTTCGTGCGCGGCGAAAACGCCGGCATCAGCCACAACCCGCTCGAATCGAGCAGCAACGACGACATGCAGTTGTGTGTTGACGCCTTCACCCACGTGCTCAACCAGCTCGCCACCGAACCATGACCCCGTACCAACAACTCGACGCGTGGATCGACGCGCACTTCGATGAAGAAGTGAAGTTCCTGCAAGCGCTGGTGCAGGTGCCCACCGACACCCCGCCGGGCAACAACGCGCCGCATGCCGAGCGCACCGCCGAGCTGCTGGCCGGCTTCGGCTTCGAGGCCGAGCGCCACCCGGTCCCGGCGCAGGACGTGGCCGACTACGGGCTCGGCTCGATCACCAACCTGATCGTGCGCCGCCGCTACGGCGAGGGCCAGACCATCGCGCTGAACGCGCACGGCGACGTGGTGCCGCCGGGCGAAGGCTGGACGCACGGCCCGTACAGCGGCGAGGTTGTCGATGGCAAGCTTTACGGCCGCGCCTCCGCCGTGAGCAAGAGCGACTTCGCGACCTACACCTTCGCCACCCGCGCGCTCGAATCGCTGAAGGCAACGCTGCGCGGTACGGTCGAACTCCACTTCACCTACGACGAAGAGTTCGGCGGCGAGCTCGGCCCGGGATGGCTGCTCAAGCGCGGCTTGACCAAGCCCGACCTGCTGATCGCCGCCGGCTTCAGCTACCAGGTGGTGACGGCCCACAACGGCTGCCTGCAAATGGAAGTCACGGTCCACGGCAAGATGGCGCACGCTGCGATCCCCGACACCGGCGTCGATGCGTTGCAGGGCGCGGTGGCGGTGCTGAACGCGCTGTACGCGCAGAACGCGCTCTACAAGCAGGTCGCGTCGGGCGTGCCGGGCATCACCCACCCGTACCTCAATGTCGGCCGCATCGAGGGCGGCACCAACACCAACGTCGTGCCGGGCAAGGTGGTGCTGCGGCTGGACAGGCGGATGATTCCCGAGGAGAACCCGGCCGATGTCGAAGCCACGATCCGCTGCGTGATTGCCGACGCGGCGGCCGAGTTCGGCAAGAGCGGCCCCGGCATCACGGTCGAGATCAAGCGCCTGCTGCTCGCGAACTCGATGCAGCCGCTGCCGGGCAACCAGGCCTTGGTCGAAGCGCTGCAACGCCACGGCGAGGCCGTCGTCGGCGAGCCGATCCCGACCTCAGGCACGCCGCTCTACACCGACGTGCGGCTGTACAGCGAGCGCGGCATCCCGGCCGCGATCTACGGCGCCGGGCCGCGCACGGTGTTCGAGTCGAACGCCAAGCGGGCCGATGAGCATCTGGTGCTCGAAGACCTGCGGCGCGCGACGAAGGTCGTGGCGCGGACGCTGTTCGACCTGCTGCGGTGAACCGGCTGCCCGTTGCCTCCACCCGACAAGCGCTCACCATGCAAACGGGGCGCCTAAGCGCCCCGCTCCTGCCAAGCCGCTGCCGGCTATCGCGGCTTGGCGCGGGACAAGAAACCGAGCCCGGCCAGCCCCGCCAGCATCATCAGGTAAGTACCGGGCTCGGGCACTGCGGTGATGGAAACGTTGTCGACACCCATGTTGAAGAAGAACTGGTTGTCGACTTCGCCAAAGCGAATCTGGTAGGTACCGACGGCAAGCGCGAGTCCGGTCAGGTCGATCTTGTACGAGGTCCAGGAGTTCGGGTTTGCGCCGGCATCAGCCCCGATATAGAGGTTGGCAATCACACCGGCACCGGTATCGAACGCACCCGCCGAACCCGTCAACAGATCTACGCGGGCATGCTGGTTGGGCGGGCCCGAAAAGTCGAGACCGATCGGATCGATGATGGTGTCGGCATAGTTGTTCGCGAACAGGTCGAACTTCAGTTTGACGGCTGTCACGCCCGCAGCCACCGTGAACGTCTGCGTCAACGAGTAAGCGCCAGGACCGCCCTGGTCGGACAATGCGAAGAACTCGCCCGAGGAAGGGCCGGCATTCGACATGCCGCTGAGGGGGCCCGTGGTGCCCGATTCGACGCCCAGAGCGCCGTTGCTGCCACTTTGCGCGGCCGCTCCCCACCCCGCAAAACTGCCGCTTTCAAAGCCCCCGTTGGCGATCAGTTCGGCGGCTTGCGCGTGGATGGCCGACATGGCAACGACGACCGAGAGCGCGTTCCTGATGATCTTCATTTGCAGTCTCCTATTAGGCAGGGAGCCGTCCCCATGACAGCCCGGGAGTCAGCGTACCGCTGGCGCCGCCGCTCAGTCAATCCACTCCTGTAGGGATATGAACGCCGCCATCGCGCGCCGCGGTGCGTCGGCCAAATAGATGATCGGGCTCGACACCAATGTCCTGGTGCGCCACATCATGCAGGACGACGCGAAGCAATCCCCGCTCGCGAACCGGCTTGTCGAATCGCTGTCCGCCGAGTCGCCGGGCTTCGTGCCGCTGGTGTCGCTGGTGGAGTTGAACTGGGTGCTGTCGGCGGCTTATGGGCTCGACAGCGAACAGATTGTCCAGGCCCTCGAAGGCCTGCTGCGAACGAAAGAGATCGTGGTCGAGAAGGCAGAGACGGTGTGGAAGGCATTGCGAGTTTTCCAGAGCACCGGCGCCGATCTGGCCGACTGCCTGATCGAGCGCTCGGCGGCAGCGGCCGGTTGCAACAGGACCATGACCTTCGATCGCGGCGCGGTGAAGAGTTGCAGCATGACGCTGGTGAACTGATGGCCGCTGGCCGCCGGCTGTTTTCCGCCAAGGGCGCCGCCGCATAATTTCCCCGTCACCACCGCGAAAGCAGGCCCGCCATGATCGTCGTCCACCACCTCAACGAATCGCGCTCGCAGCGCATCCTCTGGCTGCTCGAAGAGCTGGGCCTGACGTACGAGATTCGCCCCTATGCGCGCGATGCCACCACGCGCCTGGCGCCGCCTGAATTGAAGGCCGTGCACCCGCTCGGCAAGTCGCCCGTGGTCGAGGCCGACGGCATGACGCTGATCGAGTCGGGCGCCATCATCGACTACCTGCTGCGCCGCCACGGCGCTGGCCGCTTGCGGCCCGCGGCCGATGCGGCCGACTTCGAGGCCTACCAGCAATGGCTGCACTACGCCGAGGGTTCGGCCATGCTGCCGCTGCTGCTCAAGCTCTATGTCTCGCGCCTGGGCGAGGCCGGCGCGCCGCTCAAACCCCGCATCGACAGCGAACTGGCGAACCACCTCGGCTATGTCGACCATGCGCTGCAGGGCCGCGAATGGCTGGTCGGCGATGCGTTCAGCGGCGCCGATGTACAGATGAGCTTCGTCGGCGAAGCCGCCCGCGGTCTGCGTGCGAGCTACCCGAACCTGGACGCCTGGGTCCGCCGCTTCCAGCAGCGCCCGGCCTACCGGCGCGCGCTGGAACGCGGCGGGCCGTACTCGATGGCCGACTGACTTGACGACCCCAAGACACCTCTGGTGTCGCGCCCCGAGGGGATTTCATTCCGTTTGGGGCGACCCGGCGAGGACTGAGGCCCCAAGAAGCCTGCGGCGGCGGTAGGGCGGATGCGGGTTGAGCCCGTCGCTGAATCCGGGATGGGCGGAGAACCTGCTGGCGCGGGTTTTGTCCATGCGGCAAAGCACTGCCTTCGGGCGCTGTGGAAGTGAGCAGAATCTGCGCACGCGATGTCTGAAACCATCGCTGCGCACAGATTTTGCTTTTATGAGCCGGGCCCACCGGCCGCCGCCAACACAACCCCGCATGGAGATTCGAATGCCCTCGTTCCCGCTCAGCCGCCGCCTCGCTCTGGTCGCCGCGGCCGCCACGGTCCAACTGCTGATCGCCCCCGCCGCCCAGGCCCAGGAAACCGGCGTCAAGTTCCAGCTCGACTGGCGCTTCGAGGGCCCGGCGGCGATGTTCCTGGTGCCTGCCGCGAAGGGCTACTTCAAGGCCGAGAAGCTGAACGTCAGCATCGACGCCGGCAACGGCTCGGGCGGCACCGTCACCCGCGTTGCCTCGGGCGCCTACGACATGGGCTTTGCCGACCTGGCCGCGCTGATGGAGTTTCACGCCAACAACCCGACCGCGCCGAACAAGCCGGTCGCGGTGATGATGGTCTACAACAACACGCCCGCCGCGGTGATGGCGCTGAAGAAGTCGGGCATCAAGACGCCCGCCGACTTGAACGGCAAGAAGCTCGGCGCGCCGGTGTTCGACGCCGGCCGCAAGGCCTTCCCGATCTTTGCCAAGGCCAACAACGTGAGCGGTGTCGCCTGGACCAGCATGGACCCGCCGCTGCGCGAAACCATGCTCGTGCGCGGCGACGTGGACGCGATCACCGGCTTCTCGTTCACCTCGGTGCTCAACCTCGAAGCGCGCGGCGTCAAGGCCGACGAGATCGTGGTGATGGCCTACCCGAGCTACGGCGTCAAGCTCTACGGCAACGCCATCATCGTGGGCGAGGAGTTCCTGAAGAAGAACCCCGAGGCGGTGAAAGCCTTCCTGCGGGCGTTCAGCAAGGGCATGAAAGACGTGGTCGCCGACCCGAAGGCCGCGGCGGCCACGGTGAAAGAGCGCGACGGCATCGTCAACGAAGAGCTGGAGCTGCGGCGGCTGAAGCTCTGCCTCGACGCCACCGTGCTGACGGCCGACGCCAAGGCCGAAGGCTTTGGCAACGTGATGCCGCCGCGGCTGAGCCTGATGGCGAGCCAGGTGTCGGATGCCTTCGCAACCAAGGAGCGCGTGAACCCGACGGCCATCTGGAATGGCAGCCTGTTGCCGACGGCCGCCGAGCGCGACATCTTCGCCGTCACCGCGAAGAAGTAACGCATCCGATGTCGTCCGTCCCCCTGCGGGCCGAGCGCCGGGCCGCTCCCAAGCCGGCCCCCGCCAGCCGCGAGACGCGGCCGGCACTCCGGCCGTCCAAGCCCGCGCAGGCGGGCTTGGAGCCGCGGCCTACGTTCCCCTCGGGGGATCGTCCGACGTACTCGCCGGGCGAGGGGCTGAAATGACACCGTTCGTCGACTTCCAGAGCGTCTGGCTGGCCTACAACGAC
>JANOVJ010000658.1:0-2781 GCA_031417295.1 bacterium
CGACCACGGCCCGCACGCCGCACCGCTGGAACTTCCTGCACGACGAGGTTGGCTACAACTACCGGCTGCCGAACCTGAACGCCGCGCTGGGCTGCGCGCAGTTGGAGCGGCTGCCGTCGATGCTGGCGCGCAAGCGTGCGCTGGCGCAGCGATACGCCGATGCCTTCGCGGCGGTCGATGGCGCCCGGTTCCTGCGTGAGCCCGAAGGCACGGTCAGCAACTACTGGCTGAATGCGATCGTGCTCGACGATCGGCACGCTTCGGCGCGCGACGAGCTGCTCGGTGCACTCAACGATGCGGGCTACATGTCGCGCCCGTTGTGGACCCCGATGCACCGGTTGCCGATGTACCGCGATTGCCCGAGTGCTGACCTGGCGCTCGCCGACCGGATGGAAGCCAGCCTCGTGAACCTGCCGAGCAGCGCCCGGCTGTGAGGGGCAGCACCGTGGCTGTACGTGCGCCGAGGCTCCTGCGGGGCCGGCAGAGGGAGGAAAGCGAAACATGAAGACATTGACCATCGGCACGAAAGCCGAACTCGCGCGGCACCAGGGCCCGATCGAGAAGCTGTTCATCGATTGCTTCGGCAGCCGCATGTCGCTCGAACTGTGGCAATGGGCTTATCTCGCCAACCCGAACGGCGAGCCGTGGGTGTCGCTCTGCTATGACGACGACGCCCTCGTCGGCCACTACGCGATCATCCCGCTGCCGCTGGCATCGGCCGAAGGCCGGCTCAACACCTACCTGTCGATGACGACGATGGTGGCCGCATCGCACCGGCAGCATGGCCTGTTCGTCAAGCTGGCCGAAAACACTTACGAGCATGCGGCGCAGGCGGGTGTCGATTTCGTGATGGGCTTTCCCAACGCGATGTCGGCCCCCGGCTTCAAGAAGCGCCTCCACTGGGACCTGCCACCGAGCGACTATGTCGCCTCGATGAGCAAGGCGCAATTGCTGGCCGCAGCGCGCGATTGGCCGCTGCTCGACGCAGCCCAATGCCGGCTCGACCTGCGGGACGAGGCCCTCCGGGCATGGCGCCTGTCGCGCCCGGGGGCGCGCTACACCTGGGACGACGGGCTGGTCTACAAGGAGTTCGGCGACACGATCGACCTGCTGGCATTCGAGCGCGTCGAACAACTCAATGCACTGCCCGAGGGGCGCCCGGTGAACCTGTTGCTGCCCGCGAGCCTTGACGGCCTGCTGCACTTCAAGACCTTCGACTACCCGTTCGGCGGCAGATCGATCGCATCAACCTTCGCTCCCGAAAAAATCATGCGCCAGATGGCGCTCTCGGACGTGTTCTAGGCTATGCGCAAGATTCTCGCGTTGACGTCCATCCGCTCGGAGTACGACCTCATGAGCCGGCTGTTCCAGTTGCTGCATGCCGACGCGGAAGTGGACTTGCGCCTGCTCGTGTCGGGCGCCCACCTCTCGCCCGCGCAGGGCCTGACCGTTGAAGACATCCGCAACGACGGCCTGCCGATCCTGGCCGAGATCGAAACCCTGATCAGCGCCGACAGCCACTCGTCGCGGCTCAAAACCGCCTCCGGCCTGCTCGCCGGCAGCATCGACATCGTCAAGCAGTTCGCCCCCGACGTGATTGTCTTCGCGGGCGACCGCGAAGACGTGATCGTGGGCGCCCTGCTCGGCACCTTCCTCGGGCTGCCGACGGCCCACTTCTTTGGTGGCGACCACGCCGCCGACGGCCACATCGACAATCCGGTGCGCCACGCCACCTCGAAGCTCGCGTCGGCGCACTTCGTCAGCATCGCCGAGCACCGCGACCGCCTGCTCAAGCTTGGCGAGCCGGCGCATCGCATCTTCGTCATCGGCAGTGTGGCGCTCGACAAGTTCATCGCCGAACCCGCCATTCCACTGGCGGAGGTTCTGGCCGCCCTGGGCGCGAAACCGCACGCGGCCGCGGCCCCTCTGGCCTTGCTGATCTTTCATCCGATCGACGAGGAACGGGCGGTGGCGTCCGACTACATCGCCAACGCCACCGAGGCCCTGGTCGAAGCCGGCTTTCACGTCTGCATTGGCGCGCCCAACACCGACCCGGGCAACTTCAAGCTCGTCGATGCGATCGAGCGCCTTGCGGGCCACGCGCACGTCAGCTTCTACCGCAACCTGCCGCGCCGCGCGTTCATCAGCCTGTTCCGCCACGCAGCGCTGATCGTCGGCAATTCATCGGCCGGGATTCTTGAGGCAGCGTCACTGAAGATTCCGGCCATCAACGTCGGCGCCAGGCAGCGCGGGCGCCTGAGCGCCGACACCGTGCTGTTCTGTGGCGGCGCAAAGGCCGACATTCGCGCGGCACTCGGCCAGCTGAGGTCCGATGCGTTTCGGCTGCTGCTGTCGAGCACGGCCAACCCCTACGGCGACGGCCACAGTGCGGAGCGCGCCGCAGAGTTGCTGAAGACGCTCGATTTCCCGGCCCTGCTGCGCAAACCCGAAGACCCCCTTCATGCCGCCTACTCCTGATGAGTCTCGAAAAGTCGTTCTCTGCGTCGCGCCCCACCCCGACGACGAGACCCTCGGCTGCGGCGGCACGCTGCTGCGCCACATCGCTCGCGGCGACGCGGTGCATTGGCTGGTCATGACGCGCATGAGCCCGGCACTGGGCTTCAGCGCCGAGCGAATCGCCAGCCGTGAACGCGAGATCGCGGACGTGGCAGCGGCCTATGGGTTTGCGGGTGTGCACCAGGCCGGGCTGCCCACCACGCGGCTCGACACGCTGCCGAAGGCCGACCTGATCGAAGCGGTTGGCAGCGTCGTGCGCAGCGT
>JANOVJ010000659.1:0-7712 GCA_031417295.1 bacterium
AGCCTGGGTCGCCTCGGGGCACCGGGTCGAGTCGCATCCGCAGCGGCCCGCGGGCGGCCTGGCAACGCCGTTCGCCGACGCAGCGCGCTAGAAAGGTGCCCCCCAGTCGCTTCGCTCCTGCCCCCAAGGGGCGCAGCGCGCCTTGGGGCGGCCCGGCGGCGCGCTAGACTTTGCGGTCACCCTCAGGAGCCCCCATGGCCAAGCACAAGAAGTCTGTAGCGACGAGCATCGACATCGGCATCAGCGAGAAAGACCGGGCCGCCATCGCCGCGGGCCTGTCGCGCCTGCTTGCCGACACCTACACGCTGTACCTGACGACGCACAACTTCCACTGGAACGTCACCGGCCCGATGTTCAACACGCTGCACCTGATGTTCATGGGCCAGTACACGGAGCTGTGGAACGCGGTCGATCCGATCGCCGAGCGCATTCGCTCGCTGGGCTTTCCGGCGCCCGGTTCCTACGCGCAGTTCGGCACGCTGAGCTCGGTGCCCGACGTGCCCGAGGTGCCGCCGAAGGCGATGGACATGGTGGCGCGGCTGGTGGCCGGCCACGAGGCGGTGGCGCGTACCGCGCGCAGCATCTTCCCCTTGGCCGACAAGGCCAGCGACGAGCCGACCGCCGACCTGCTGACGCAGCGCCTGACGGTGCACGAGCAGACGGCGTGGATGCTGCGGAGCTTGCTTCAGGAGTGAATTGACGGCCCCAAGATGCCTTCGGCATCGCCCCCCAAGGGGATCTCAGCCCGCTTGGAGCGGCCCGGCGCGGCCTGAGGCGCATCCTCTGTCTCGGCGTGGCTGACCTGCCCCGAGGCGTCGAAGTGAACCACCAGCACGCGCGCTTCGCGCCAGCGTGCCAGCGCACTTTCTTCGAGGCCGAAGTCAGCGCCGTGCGCCGCCAGCACCAGTGGCGCCGGTTGCGGCTCGGGCGCTGTGGCGCGCATCCGCCGCCCGCGCACCAGGGCCCAAAACAGCAGCCAAAGCGTCAGCAAAGCGATGAAATGCCAAAACGGCCGCAGCCGGCCCCACAGTTCGACCCAGTCGGGCGGCTCGGCGTTGGTGAACTCGAAGATCGGGTAGCGCAGGTAGTCGTGCGCCAGGTCCAGCGTCTCGCGCATCAGGTAGGCCAGCAGCGCCCAGGCCAAGACAGTCAGCACGAAGTCGCGCAGCCGCACCCAGCCCGACACGTTCGCGCCGACGATCAACGGCGGCCAAGCGCCACTTGAGGCCGGCTTCATCGCACCCCCCGATCCGGGCTGACCCAGGTGCCGCGAGTCTGCTTTGATCGCATCAGCGCACGCGGCAGGCCGAGCACCGCGGTGAAGGTCTGCAACAGCCAGAAAGCCAGCGGATACCAGATCACCCAGAACAGCGAGCGGGCAATGCCCTTCTCGAAGCGGCTGTCCACCGCCACACTGATCGCGCTCTGCAGCAGGTAAGTGAGCGCCAACACGGTGCCCCACCATTGCGGGATCGCGCTGAAACCCAGCGGCTCGCCCGTCCACACCGGGAACAGCGCCGACACGAGCCCGAGCACCAGGCCGATCAACATCGCATACGCCCAGACCACGCTGAGCATGAAGTTGGCCCAGATCGGCAGCAGGTGCCAGGCGCGGCGGCGCAGCATCACCGGCGTGGCCGCCAGCACCGACTGCATGCCGCCCTCGGCCCAGCGCAGGCGCTGCCGCCACAGGCCCTTCAGCGTTTCGGGCATCAGGATCCAGCACAGCGCCTTGGGCTCGAACGCGACCCGCCAGCCGGCGAGCTGGAGCCGCCACGTCACCTCGACATCATCGGTCAGCGCGGCCGGCGACCACCAGCCAGCATCGGCCAGCGCGCGCTTGCGAAAGGCGCAGATCACGCCCGAGACGGTAAAGAGCGTGCCGTAGATCGTCTGCGCCCGCTTGATGAGCCCGACCACCGACGAGAACTCGCCCACCTGCAAGCGCCCGAGCAGCGTCGCGCGGTTGCGGATGCGCGGGTTGCCGGTGAGGGCCCCGAGTTGCGCGTCGGCGAGGAAGCGGCGCACGAACCAGGTGATGGCGTGGCGGTCGAGCAGCGCGTCGCCGTCGATGCCGACCAGGATTTCGCCGCGCGCGGCCAGCGCGCCGACGTTGAGCGCGGTGCTCTTGCCCTGGTTCTGTGCCAGGTGCACGACGCGCACCTGCGGCATGCGGCTCGCCAGGTCGTCGAGCATCTCGGCGGTGCGGTCGGTCGAGCCGTCGTTGATGGCCACCACTTCCCAGTTCGGATAGTCGAGCGCGGCCAGCGCGGCGAAGGTTTCCTCGGCCTGGTCCTGCTCGTTGTGGCAGGGCAGCAGGATCGACACCAGCGGGTACGCGCTGAGCGGCGGCGGGTTCTCGGGCAGCGGCTCGTGGCGCTCGCGCATCAGGCGGAACAGCAGGCCGCCGGCCATCCAGTACCAGGCCATCACGAACGGGTAGCCGAAGCAGAACACCGCGAGGGCGGCCGAGAAGTCTTGTAACGTGTCCATGCGCGATCAGCCCGCCGCCGGGCCGCTCTCCCCCGCGGGGGAGCGAAGCGGTGAAACCACAAGCTTGGAAGTCGTCATCCTCAGAACCTGACCGGGAAGGTGGCGGCCGACGTGGCAGGCGCCACTTGCGCCGCATTCGGCGCGTCGGTGAGTGCGTCGTCGGGGCACCAGCCGAGTACCGTGCCGCCCGCGACTTGCAGGCGGCGCATCGTCTGGCTCAGATCGGCCGCGTCTTGCGGCGCCGCGCCGCCCAGCCAGAGGCCGATGCGCCGGGTCGGGTTCAGCCCCGGCGCGCGGGTGGTCGCGAAGGCATCGACCGCTTGCAGCGACGACGCGCGATCGGCGTTGACGGGGAACAGCGTCAGGTCGGCCACCCGGCTCGGCGTCAGCGGCAAACGGGGGGCGGCCCGCAGCACCAGCTTGAGCCGCGGCCGCGCGCGCTCGACTTCGCGGAAGGCTTGCAACGCCAGCGCGTCGTCGGCCGCCAGCCGGCTTGCATCCAGGCCTTGCCGGATGCGCTGCACCTGCCACGGCATCGCGCCGCCTTCGCCGGGTGCAGCAGTCAGCGCGACGAGGCCCGGCGCGTCGTCGAGCCACAGGCCGCTGGCCGGCACCTGGACGCCGAGCTCGCGGAACAGCGCGCGCACCCTGCCTGCATCGCCATCAAGGCTGCGGCTCGCCGCAGCCACCGGCAGGCGCACGAACACCTCGACGCCGGCCCGCGTTTGAATCTGCCACGCCAACCGCGACAGCAGGTCGGCGCGCAGCGGCAGCTCGCGGGTCGGGAACCAGGTGGCAACGAGCTTGCCTTGCGCGTCCTGCATTGCCGCGTCGATCACGACGGCGGTGCTGCCGAGCTTGCGCAGGCGTTCGATCAGTTCGCCCAGCCGCTGGTCCGTACCCGCCGCATCGCCCGTCCACACTGCCGCCGGATCGAGACACACGAAGCGCTGCGCCGACGGCAGCCTTGGCGTGAAGCGCAGGTTGCGTTCGACCTCGGCGAGCTTGGGGTCGAAGGTGGGCAGGTAGCGGGCGAGCGCCATCGGCGCCGCCGCGTTGGCGGGCTCGGGGTCGAGCGTCAGCGCGAAGCGGAAACCTGCGGCCTTCGCGGCCTCGATCGCGTCTTGCGAGTAGCGGCCGAACGGCCACACCACCGCACGCGGCGGCGTGCCGATCTCGCGCGCGAGCAGGGCGTGCGAACGCGCCAGGTCTTCGGTCAGGCGGCGGCGGTGAGCGGCGTCGTCCTCGTAGGCGCCGTTGGCGTAAAGCCGCGTCACCGCGGCCGGCATCGAGTTGCCTTGCGGGTTGCCCGGCAGGCCGCGGTGCAGCTCGTTGCTGTGCGACGCGAACTCGACCCAACCCGAGCGCGCCATCTCGCGCACCTGGTCCCAGCTCACGAACTTCTCGCGCGGCACCATCGCCTCGCCATAACTCACCAGCGTGCCCGGGGCGCCGGCCACCCAGCCGCCCTTGAGCGCCGCGACGATCGGCATCCTGTACGCCAGCAGCAAGGGAAAGACGCGCGTGTAGAGGCTGGCGTACCCATCGTCGAAGGTGACGAGGATCGCCTTTGCCGGCAGTGCGCGCGTGCCAAGCCGCGCCGCGTCCACATCGTCGAGCGTGATCGCCGTCCAGCCGTCGCCGCGCAGGAAGTCGAAGAACGCGACCAGGCGGTCGGTGGTGACGGCGTCACCGTCGAGCTGATCGGGGCTGTCGACCACGTCGTGGAACGCGACCGAGACGAAACGCTGGCCGGGCGCGATGTCGCCCTCGGCAGCGCGCGCGGCGCTGGCCAAGATCAGCAGCAACATCAGCACGAGTGCGAGCCACAGGCGTTGCATGCTCGTCAGAACCGGTGGTTGAGAGTGGCGAAGAAAATGCCGTTGCGCTCGGCCACGCCGTCGTAGCGGCTGCGCGCGAGCTCGATGCCGTAGCGCAGCTCGGTCAGCGGGTCGTTGCGCCAGACATGCTCGTAACGCAGGCCGCCGACCACGCCGGCGCCGTAGCCCTGCTGCCAGTAGCTGCCGAGGGTCGCGACCAGGCGCTGGTTGAAACTGCGCTCGTAGCGCCGCCATGTCAGGTGGTCGGCTTCGACGCCAAGCGAGAACGAGCGGTCGCGCGACGGGTTGAAGTACGGCGCGCCGACGAGCGAGTTGGTCGAGGTGTAGAACGCCGGCCGCAGGTCGATCTTCAGCGTCGGCTCGGCGACGACCCGCTCGGTGCCGCTGAGCAGCAACGAGCGGCGAAGGTTGCCGTCGCTGAAATCGAGCCTGCGAAACGCCGCCGCGACCGAGCGCGATTCGTGCCAGCGGTAGCTCGCCGACGCGCCCGCCGCGTTGGCGGTGATGCCGTAGAGCAGCGCACGCAGTGGCGTGTCGGCCGCGAACGCCTGCGCCTCGGCGCCGAGCCACACATGGTCGTCGGGCGTCCACGATCCGCTGAGGCTGAAGCCGTTCTTTTGCAGCGTGCCCTGGTTGCTCCACGCCGTGGCTTCGAGCTGCGCGTCGGGCCCGCGGTATTGCGCGCCCGCGCCGAAGCGGTTGCGCACGGCGTCGCCTTCCGGCGGTGACGCGGTCAGGCGTTCGGCCACCGCGACCGCGCGCCACAGCTCGCCGATCGGCGGCGAGTAAAGGCGCAGGTAAGCGTCGATGCCCGAGCCGGGCGCGGCCTGCGCGTCGCCGGTTTCACGCCGCAGCACGACGCCGGTCTGCAGCTCGGCCAGGTCGCGCGTGGCCAGGTCACGCGCGGCGCGCTGCACGGCGCGGTCGTCGGGAAAGGCGGCCACCAGCGCGGCGACGCGTTCGCGTGCCTCGGGCCAGCGCTGGCGGCGCATCGCCGAATCGGCGAGGCCGATCTGGATGCCGCGGTCGTCGGGCGCCACGCTGGCCGCAATGTGGATTTCCTCGTCGGCGCGGCGCGGCCAGCCGCGACCGGCGGCGATGGCCGATTGCGATGCGCGCAGGTAGCCGAGTGCCGGCGCGCCGTCGGCCAGCGGCGTGATGCGCTGCCAGGCTTCGGCCTGCATGTCGGCGTAGCTGCGCGCGTTGGCGGCCAGGATGTGTGCGTCGAGCCATTCGGGGTTGGGCCGCGGCATCGGGTCGAGCGGCAGCGTGAGCGCCTGCGGCTCGCTCGCGGCGAGTGCATCGACCGTCCCGAACGCCGCGGTGAAATCTTCGATCTCGACTTCGGCAAAGAAGCGGCCGACCGCCGCCTCGCGGTTGGCGGGGTCGGCGGCCAGCACGTCGTTGTAGGCCGCGCGCGCTTGCTCCGGCCGGCGCAGCGCGAGCAGCGCGTCGGCCTCGGCCTGGCGCACGAAGGCGGGCAGAGCGCCGCCGTCGGCTCGCAGCGAAGCGGCCGCCGCCGCGGTGTCGGCCCAGCGTTCACGCTGGCGGAGTGCGATGACGCGGTCACGGCGCAGGCTTTGCAGCAACGCTGGATCAGCGCCCGACGTGGCGCGAACTTCGGCGAGGAGGCGGTCGATTTCCGCCAGCGCGGCGTCGGCGCGTTCAAAGCGGCGCGCCGGGCTCGCCGGGTCGAGCTGCGTGGCCCAGCGCACCTGGCGCCCGGCCTGATCGACCCGCAACGCCAGCGGCGCGGCGGGCAGTTGCTGCGCCGCGCCGTACGGCGCGCCGAGGCGCGACATCACCGCTGAAGCGCCGAGGGCGGCGTCCGGGTTCGCCGGTTGCAGCCGGCTCGCCTGGGTGTAGGCGCGCAGGGCGATGAACAGGGCGGGCAGGGGCGCTTGCGCCGCGGCAGCGCCAGGCGCACGCGCGGCCTGGGCCGACGCCCAGGCCGCGTTGCCGAGCGCGAGCCAGTTCCCGGCATCGCCGGGCTCGATGGCGAGCTGGCGCTCCATCAGCGCCATCGCCTCGGCGCTGCGCCCGCTGTCGGCGAGCACGCCGGCCAGCAGGCGCGTCCATTCGCCATCGCGCGGCTGCGCCAGCAGTGCCGCGCGCGCCAGGCGCGCGGCGTCATCGAACCGGCGCTCGCTTCGGTACGCCGCCGCCGCCGAGCGCTGAACGAAGTCGGGCGCGCTGGCGGCAGGCACGATGTGCTCGAAGACCTCGATCGCTTCGCTGTTGCGGCCGGCCCAGCCGAGCACCACGACCAGGTTGTGCCGCGCCGGCACGTCGCCGGCCGACGCCAGCCGGCGCAAGGCCGCCAGCGCCGCGTCGAGCCGGCCGTCGCGCGCGGCCTGCACCGCCTGTTCGCGGCTGAGGGATGCGCTGTCGCCCACGGCCACGGCGGCGCCCGACAGGGCAGCCAGCGCCAGGGCGCAGCACACGGCCCGGGCGCGGGGCAACGGCGCGGCGCGAGGTCTCATCGATTGAGGAGTTGCGAGGGGTTACTGCGAACGGAACTCGGGTGCATCGCGGTTGGCGTGCGCGGCCCGGGTGCGAACCTAACACAGCGCTGGCCCGCCGCAGCGCCTTGATCGCGCCCCGACCAAGCCGCGCGCTTGCCAAGGGTCACGGGGCCCGAATTTCGTGGCGGCGTGCGCGAGGCCAGCGCCGATAATCGCCGCTTTCCACGAAGCGGCCCGGCCCCCCGGCGCCGCGCTCCCATGTCCGACCTGACCCCCGAGGTGCGCCGCCGCCGCACCTTCGCCATCATTTCCCACCCCGACGCGGGGAAAACCACGCTGACGGAAAAACTGCTGCTGTTCTCGGGCGCGATCCAGATCGCCGGCAGCGTGAAGGCGCGCAAGGCGACCCGCCACGCCACTTCGGACTGGATGGAAATCGAAAAGCAGCGCGGCATCTCGGTCGCGTCGAGCGTGATGCAGATGGAGTACCGCGACTGCGTGATCAACCTGCTCGACACGCCCGGCCACCAGGATTTTTCGGAAGACACCTACCGCGTGCTGACGGCCGTGGATGCGGCGTTGATGGTGATCGACGCGGCCAACGGCGTCGAGCCGCAGACGCGGCGGCTGCTGCAAGTCTGCCGCGCCCGGAACACGCCGATCCTGACCTTCGTCAACAAGATGGACCGCGAGGTGCAGGAGCCATTGAACCTGATGGACGAGATCGAGCGCGAGCTTGGCATGACGGTCGTGCCCTTCACCTGGCCGATCGGCATGGGCAAACGCTTTCACGGCGTGATGGACCTGCGCGAGCAGCGCATGCGCGTGTTTCAGGCCGGCGAAGACCGCAACCGCGAGAGTGACGACGTCATCGACGGCATCGAGAACCCGGTGTACGCGCAGCGCTTCGGCG
>JANOVJ010000660.1:0-9267 GCA_031417295.1 bacterium
GCAAGGTCATGCTGACGGGCTACTCGCAGGGCGGCCACTCGTCGATGGCGGCGCACCGCGCGGCCGAGCGCGACAGCCCGGACGAGATGAACATCGTTGCCGGGGCGCACCTGGCCGGGCCGTACAACCTGTCGGGCTCGATCAAGATTCCGGTCGCGATCGCCGGCTACCAGTTCTTTGTGCCCTTCTTCATCACCGCCTGGCAAAAGATCTACGGCGATGTCTACACCGACGTCAACGCGGTCTTCAAGCCGCCCTATGCCAGCTACGTCGAAACCCTGCTGCCGAGCCCGACGCTAACCTACACCACGCTCGTGACCTCAGGCAGGCTGCCGGGTGCCAACGGCGAGTCGCCGGCCCAGGCGCGCGATTTGATGTTCCAGGGCAGCTTCGTCAGCGATGTCGCCACGAACGACGGCAACCCCGTCTACCTGACAGCGAAGAAGAACGACCTGCTCGGCTGGAGCCCGAAGGCCCGGATGCTGCTGTGTGGCGGCGCCGGCGACCCGACGGTGCCGCCGGCGATCCACCAGAACGTGATGAAGGCCGACTTCGACAGCCGCGGCCTCGCCAACGTCAGTTCGGTCGACGTCGACGCCTTCGTCCAGGCCACCTATGGCCCGGGCGGCGTGGCCCCGACCGACCCCACGTCGGCCGCGTTCGCCACCTACTACGGTAACTATCACGGCGCCTACGAGCCGCCGTTCTGCCACGCGCAGGCCAAGGCGCTGTTCGACACCCAGAAGTAGGCCGGCTGCGGCTGCGGCGGCAGCAGCATGTACGTTCGCGATCGGAATCGAATGAACCTGCTCTACATCGCCGACCCGATGTGCTCCTGGTGCTATGGCTTCGGTAACGCGCTCGATGCGCTGCTGGCCGAGCACGCTGCCGGCCTGCACCTGTTGACGAACGGCTACCTGCCGCTGGAGGCACTGCACGAGCGGTTGACGGCGCCGACCGGGCAGGCGCCTGCGCCTCCGCAATCGACGCAATAGCGGGCCCCTGCGCTGGCTGTTCGGGCAAACACAGGTTTGTCCTCACCCCACAATCGAGTCATCGAGGCGACAAACCGACCGCACCACTGGGCGGATCCCGGAACCCGTCACCGGCGCCCGATCTCGTTCCCTTTCCCTTTCCCTTTCCCTTTCCCTTTCCCTTTCCCGCTCCCGCCGCTGCGCGCAGGCACAGCGTCCACACGCAACAAGGGCCACCGATCGGTGGCCCTTTGCTTTGCGGTGCAGGCGTTCGGCGCTTCAGCATCGCGTCGGTGGGTGCAGCCGCGCGAGGCGGCCCCGGCGATCAGTGCCAGCCGACCGAAGTCATCTGGCTCAGCACGGCCGCGACTGTCTGCTGTGCCGCATACGGCGTCGGGTGCACATCATCCGAGAACGCGAAGTGGCTGGTGTCGCCCGCAATCAGGTTGGTCGTGTTGCAGACGATCGACGGGCCGTTCGGGGTGCCGAACGCATTCGGCCCGCAGGCCCGCGTGGTAATGTTGGTGAAGCCGAACTTGGCCGGGTCGGCAACGACCGCGGCGCTCTGCGCGTAGTCGTCGTAGAGCAGCACGCCCGCCGTGCCGTTCAAGCCGGCGCTGAGCTGGCCGTTGTAGGCGTTGGTCATGGCCGTGATCAGCCCCTGCGTGCCGGCGTCGAGGCCCAGCCCGAACGGCGTGACGTTGATGTTGCCCAGGTTGCGCACGATCACGAAGTTCGCACCCCGGCCTACCACCAGCGTCTTGACGTAGCCAGCGAGTTCGCCACCGGCCTGGCCCATCGCCGCGACCGCCGCGCCCGAGGCTGCGGACACTGCCGCATTGCCGCCCGCGAAGACGATGCCAAGCACATCAGCGGGCCAGCCGGCGATGGTGCCGGCGCCGACGGCCGTCGCGCCCCCGGCGAAGGCCGCACCAACCCCGCCGAGCTGCATGAAGAGGTCGTTGCCGCCGCCATTGACGGTGACGAGTTCAGCCCCCGAAAAGCCATTCACGTTTTTTGCCAGGTGGGCGTCGATTTGCGCCTTGAGCGAGACGGCCATGAAGCCCAGGTTCATCTGGTCGTACGGTGCCGCCTGAAGCGCCACGCCGTTCGGGCCGGTGCCGCTCGACGAGATGCGGCTGCTGCCTTGAGCATAGTTGTTGCAAGCCGCGAGGTTCTGCACCGGCGCCCCTGCGACCCCGTTGTTGGCCAGCAAGCCGGTCTGCGCAGCACACTGCGCCGCGGCGCCGAGCGACTCGGCAAGGAACTCGGTCCACACCAGGCCCGCGGGGCCGTTGACCGTGAACTTGCCGCCACCCAGGGCGGCGATGGTGGCGACGTTGTAGGCGCCAGGGTCGCTGATGCTGTCGCCGAACGACACCACGGTGCGGAACTGGGGGGTGTCGTCGCCGTTGTTGCAGGCGGCGAGCAGCACGGCGGCGGCAACGCCGGCCAGCATGAATCTGAAGTTTTTCATCCGACGGGTCCTTCAAGGGTGCGTGTAGCAAAACCGGGGCGCCGCAGGCACGGCCGCGATGCTCCCGGGGGCCGTGGATTTTGCCTTCGCCAACCCGGCCCTTGACTGCGGGTAAGTACCCGGCCGCCCACGCCCGCGCTGCGTCAGAGCTTCAACTCCAGCCGGAGCTGCCAGTTGACGAAGGTGCGGGTGGTGGTTTGCGTCGTCTCGCTCTCGGTCGCGGTAACGAAGCTGCCGCCGAGCCGGTAGTCTGCCGGCGCCAGGTTGTTGGCGGTCAGGCGCAGTTGCACGCCGGGGCTGAAGACCCACAGCGCGTTGGCTTCGACCACCGTCTTGTGGCCCAGCGTGACGCTCTGCACGCTGCTCAACTGGGTGGTGTAGCCCGGGGTCCAGTTGATGCCCGCGCCGAGCGTGAGCGGGAGGCTGCGCAGGCGGTAGTCGGCGCCGAGGTTGGCGCTGCCAGGCGGTTGCTGGTCGAGCCGGTTGTCGGGGCCGGGCACGCTGGCGACGCTGGAGCGGAACAGGCTCGCGTTGGCGCGCACATCGACCGGCAGCGCCTCGGGCCAGAGGTCGCTGAGACGGAACTTGGCTTCCAGCTCCACCCCTTGCGTCACTGCGTTGCCAATGTTCTGTGGCGTCGCCACGAAGCGCGGCCCCTGAGACCAGGGAACAACGATCGCCTCCGAGGAGGTGACACTGCGGATCACGTTGCTCAGGTTGCGCCGGAACAGGTTGGCGCTGAGGATGCCGCCGCCCGGCGGGTAGTGCTCGAACGCAACATCAATGCCGGTCGCAAGCTCGGGCCGCAACCCCGGGTTGCCCACCCGGTCGGGCGAGGACGGCGTGTTGAGTTGGGGCAGCGGATAGCGCCGCGAAATCACCGGCTGGCCGATCAGGTTCTGCAGCGTCGGCGTGCGGTAGCTGCGGGTCAGGCTCATCCGCACCTGGTCGCGGCTCTTCGGCTCGGGCTTCCACACCGCATGCAGGATCGGCGCCCAGACGTTGCTGGCGTTGCGCACAGCACTGCCCTCGGTCGGGTCGCCGTCGGTCACGATGCGCTCCCAGCGCAGGCCGGCATGGGCCGCCCATTGCGGCGTCGGGCTCCACTCGTCCTGCGCGTAGAGCGCGAAGCGCGTCGTCGCGGCCTGAAGGTCGTCACGGAACTGGGTCAGCAACGGCGGCGTGTCCTGCACCGAGGTGTAGTTCTCGCTCTCGACCCGGCGCGTGCCTTCGACCTCGGCGCCTGAGACGAAGCTGTGATCGCCCTCGACCAGCGCGAACAGCTTGCCGCTGGCATTGAACGAACGGTCGCGGATGTCGGCGTCATCCTCTGTCTGCCGCACCAACGCGCCGGAAGCGTCGAACTCATCGCGCACAGCCTGGTTCGAGGTCCGCGCTTCGCCGACGCCGCCGCGCAGCTCGAACCGCACCGCCTCGGTCAAGCGCCGCATCCATTGCCCGTTCAGGCGCAACAGCGAGAAGCGGTTGTCGCTGTCGGTCGCAGCCGTGGCGTACGGCGCGGGCGCCGGCCCCGCGCTTTGCGTCAGCGTCGCCTCGCGCTGCGTCTGGCCCTGGCTCAGGATGACGAACGGCGACAGCAACACCGACTCGCCCGGCTCGCCGCGCCATTGCAGCCGCGACGTGAGGTGCAGGCCGTGGCGCCGCTCCTGGGCCAGAATCTGCTCGCTCTGCGCCAGCGTGGTCTCGCCGCCCGGCAGCGTCTGGTTCACGGTGGCGATGTCGGTCTCGTCGCTGCGCCGCTGGTTGAAGGCGCTGAGCGAGAAGTTGTAGATCAGGCCATCGACGCTGTCGTTGCGCGTCCATGACAGGCGCGGCGACAACTCGCCATTGTCGAGTTCGACACCGAGCTTGAGGTCGTTGATGAGCTTGCGAAAGCCCTCGCGGGTGACGATGTTGATCGTGCCGGCGATCGCCCGCACGCCGGTCTCGGCCGTCGGCGCGCGCAGGATCTCGATCCGTTCGATCTGCTCCGGCGTCAGCGAGTCGAGCGAGAAGCCCGGCGGCACGCGCTCGCCGTCGAGCAGGATCTGGGTGTAGCCGCTGCCCAGGCCGCGCATCCGGATCGCGCCGCCGCGCCCCGGTGCGCCCTGCAACGTGACGCCAGGCAGCCGCTTGAGCACCTCGCCAACCGTGCTGTCGCCGTAGCGCTCGAGCTCGTCGCGCCCGATCACGATCTTCGCCGCGGTGGACTGGCGGCGTTCCTCGGTGTCGTCGATGCGACCACCGGTCACCTCAACCCGATCGAGTTTTGCCGGAGCGGGAGCGGGAGCCGGGGCGGCGGCGGCCGGCACCGCGGGGGCGTCGGGTGCCGCTGCCTCCTGTGCACCCGCTGGCGCGGCCAGCACCACCGCGCCAGCGAGCACGAGGCGGCGGCAGCGGCTGGCTGAAGCGCGCGGCCTCATGCGGGCCGCATCGGGCCAGTGCTTCGCGTACGCACTGTGGAGTCGGGCTCGACTGAAGGCATCGGGGGGCTTGCACCATCGTGCAGAGCGGCGGGGGAGTGGGGTTCAAGGCAGCGGCCAACCGGGCCTCGGCGTTAGTATGCCCGGCAACTTTTCACCCTGTCTGATGTGGCCCGACCCCGTGCCGCCCCGTACCGTCCGGTTGCGCCCCGCCCCATGCCGTCCCACCCCGTGCCGTCCCACCCCGTGCCGTTTCGCCCCGTTCCTTTGCCCCCGCCCGCCAGCGGCGCGCTGTGGTTGCACGCCATGCCGGGCCGGCTCGAACCGTGGCCGGCCTTTCTTGCCGAAGCACAGCGGGTGCAGTTGAGCCTGCTGGTCTGCCTGACGCCGCGCCACGAGTTGGCGTCGCTGTCGCCGGCCTACGACGAGGCGCTGCGCCGGGGCACGTTGCCGATGCGCTGGCAGCATCTGCCGATGCGCGATCTCGGCCTGGCCGCCAACCTTGCAGTCTTTCGCAAAGGCATCGAGCAGATCGCGCAGGCCGTGGCCGGCGGCGAGGTTGTGCTGCTGCACTGCGCAGCCGGCATCGGGCGCACGGGGACAGCCGCTGCGTGCCTGTTGAAACGCCTCGGGTTGCCGCGCGAGCAGGCCTTGCAGCGCGTGCGCGCAGCTGGGGCCAGCCCGGAATCGGCGGCGCAGTCGGGCCTGGTCGACAGCTTTTGAGCCCGCGCCGGTGGCCGCGCTGCACGCACCGGCATTGACGATCGTCCACAGCGATGCAGCGCTGCTCGTCATCGACAAGCCGAGCGGCCTGCTTGCCGTGCCTGGGCGCGGCCCGGCGTTGCAGGACTGTGTCGCCAGCCGGGCACAGGCGCAACACGCCGACGCGCGGGTGGTGCACCGGCTCGACATGGCAACCTCGGGCCTGATGCTGCTGGCGCGCGGTGCCGCGGCCCAGCGCGCATTGAGCACCGCGTTCGCGCGGCGCGAGGTCGACAAGCGCTATGTCGCGTGGGTCACCGGCCGGCTGCCCACGCCGCCCGGCGACGGCTGGGCCGAGATCGACCTGCCCTTGGGCGCCGACTGGCCGCAGCGGCCGCGGCAGCAGGTCGATCTCGCCGGCGGCAAACCCTCGCTCACCCGCTACCGCGTGCTGGCGCACGACGCGCAGCGCGGCTGCACCCGCGTCGAGCTGCAGCCGCTCAGCGGCCGAACGCATCAGTTGCGAGTTCACCTGCTCGCGCTCGGCCATCCGATCCTCGGCGACGCGCTGTATGCGCCGCCCGCCGTGCTGGCGCAGGCCCCGCGGCTGCTGCTGCACGCCAGCGCGCTGTCACTGGTGCACCCTGCGCACGGCGAACTCATTCAGTTCCACAGCGCGCCGCCGTTCTGACGCGACGGGAAAGCTAGACTGGCGCATGACTCAACACCTGACGATCCTCACCGGCGCTTCGCGCGGCATGGGCGCGGCGATGGCCGGGCAGCTGCTGCAACCCGGTCGGGTGCTGCTGTGCCTTTCGCGCCGCGAACACCCGCAGCTCGCCGCGCAGGCCGCGGCCAGCGGCGTGACCCTGCTGCAATGGACACTCGACCTGGCCGAGCCCGTGGCCGCCGCAGCCCGGCTCGAAGCCTGGCTGCAGACCTTCGATGCCGAGGCGTTCGACAGCGCCTCGTTGATCAACAACGCGGCGGCGATCCCCCGCATCGGCCCGCTCGAAGCGGCGGACCCGGCCGAGCTGTCGAGCGCGCTGCGGGTCGGGCTCGAAGCGCCACTGCTGTTGACGGCCGCGTTTCTCAGCGCGACCAAGGCCTGGCGCGCGCGCCGGCTGGGCCAGTGCAAGGTGCTCAACATTTCGTCCGGGCTGGGCCGCTTCGCGATGGCCAGCCAGGCCAGCTACTGCGCCGTCAAGGCCGGACTCGACCATTTCTCGCGCTCGGTCGCGCTCGACCAGGCCCACACGCCGCACCCGGCGCGAATCGTCTCGCTCGCACCCGGCGTGATCGACACCGACATGCAGGCCCAACTGCGTGCCGGCGACCCGGCGGCCTTCCCCGACCATGAGCGCTTCATGCAGCTGAAGGCGGCGGGCCAACTCGACTCGCCCGCTGCGGCGGCCGCGAAAGTGCTGGCGTTTCTGGCGCGTGCCGACTTCGGCGACAAACCGATTGCCGATGTTCGCGATGCCTGAGCGCTTGCACGATTCGGCGGAGCCGCGGCAAACGGGCCGATAGCGGCCAACCACCGCCCACCGCCCACCGGCCCCTCGGTTCGCGTCGCTCGGCCTCGCGGTTGAGGCGGAGCACCCACGGCTCGCAAGCCTCGCTGTCACGCCAGCTCTCGCTTGGCTTTCGCCCGCGCGTGCCCGGCCCGGCCCCGAGCCTTCCACTGCGCGACCTGCTGCTGGCGTTCGAGCACGCTCATCGTGTCGCGCCGCGCCTCGCGCAGCAGCTTGTGGAAGTTGCGCAGCCGGTCGGGCGCCACGCCGGCGCGCACCGCGCAGCCCGGCTCGTCGCCGTGCTTGCAGTCGCGGAAGCGGCACTGGCCGGCCAGGCTGTCGATGTCGGCGAAGCTCGCGCCGAGGGCGGCCTCGTCGACATCGGGCCGCAGTGCGCGCAGGCCCGGCGTGTCGATCACGCAGGCGCCTCCCGGCAGGCGGTGCAGCGAGCGCGCCGTGGTGGTGTGCTTGCCGCGGCTGTCGTGCTCGCGCACCGCCCCGGTGTCTTGCAACGCCGCACCGGCGAGCGTGTTGGTCAGCGTCGACTTGCCGGCGCCCGACGAACCGAGCACCACCACCGTCTGCCCGACGCCCAGGTACGGCGCGAGCAGGGCCGCGGTGTCGGGCGAGCGCGCATCGACAACCAGCAGGTCGAGGCTCGCCGCGATGCGCCCGCGCATGCCGTCGAACGCGGCCTCGATCGCCGCGGGCGGGGCGACGTCGGCCTTGGTCAGCACGATCACCGGCAGCAGCGCGCTGCTGTGGACGAGTGCCAGGTAGCGTTCGAGCCGGCGCAGGTTGAAGTCGTCGTCCAGCCCCATCACCAGCAGCGCGGTGTCGACGTTGCTGACGACCGGGTGGCGCCGGCCGTCGGCGTCGCGCCGCGCGACGTGGGTCAGCGGCGCCAGCCGGCGCTGCACCCACCACGCGCCGTGGGCATCGCGTTGGGCCAGCAGCCAGTCGCCGACGGCCAGGCCGGTTTCGGCGTCGGCCAGCGCGCGCACCAGGCGCGGCAGCACGCGCGCGCTGTGCTCGTCAACGCCGTCGTGCAGGCGCACGGTCTCGCGGTGGACTTCGGTCAGGCGCAGCAACTGCAGCGGCTCGCCGGTGGCAGCGCCGGGTTCGGCCGGTTCGGTCTTGTCGATCTCCTGTTGAAGGTGCTGATGGATGGCGGGGGTCAGGCCTACCGAGCGCAGGCGCTCGATGTCGATCTCGATCATGGTGGTGCGTTTCCGGTTGGACGCCCGCGCCGGCAAAGGGCGGCGACGGGCCGAACGGCCTGGCGCGGAAATCGCGCGAGGCAGACAAGTCGGGGGGCGTCGGCCGCGTGTCGCTGCGGCGGGAGGGCTGGCCTCGGAAAGCGTTTGAGCTCTAGCGAACCCGCTTCAGGCAACGGCCGACAGGGGGGCAGTGTTTGATTGAGTCATGGCACGTCTCCTGTGGTGGTTGCAGAAATGCCTGAAATGGATTCAGGCGCGGGGCCGCAGTGTTGCAGGGCGCCGCAGCGGTGTCAATCGCGGATTCGCGACACGCTGGGCCATTGCACGCCGGACGGGCTGGCCGTTGCCAGCCGCCACAACAACCGCGCCGCGGCCAGGTCTTCGAGCGCGGCGCCGACCGACTTGAACAGCGTGATCTCAGCCTCGCCGCCGCGCCCGGCGTGTGCGCCACTGGCGAGTTCGTGCAAGTCGGCGCGAATGCGCTCACGCGTCAGTGCGCCACTGGCCAGTGCCTGCACGATGTCGCCGCCTTCGGTGCACGCGGCTGCGCGGGTGTCGACGAACACGCTGGCGCGTCGCACCGCCGCGTCGTCGCTCTCGCGCATGTCGGGCCGGAACGCGCCGACGAGGTCGAGGTGCGTGCCCGGCTGGAGCCAATCGCCTTGCACCAGCGCTTCGGTGGCGAGCGTCACGGTCGAGATGATGTGCGCCTCTCGTACCGCCGCTTCCAGGTCATCGACAGCCACGGCGTCGATACCGAGTTCGGCGCGCACAAAGCCCGCCACCGCCTGCGCTCGCTCACTGCGCCGGCCCCAGACGCTGACGTGCCGGATCGGCCGCACGCTGGCATGCGCTGCCGCCATGTTCAACGCGAGTTGCCCTGTACCGACGATCAGAAGATGGCTCGCATCGGGCCGCGCCAAGCAGCTCGCCGCCAGCGCCGAGGCCGCGGCGGTG
>JANOVJ010000661.1:0-14206 GCA_031417295.1 bacterium
GGCGTACCAGAAGCGCTGCCCGCAGGTGCTCGACCACCTGATCGATCTGGCCCGGCGCAGCAAGCGGCGGTTGATGATCCGCCTCGTCAAGGGCGCGTACTGGGACAGCGAGATCAAGCGCGCGCAGGTCGAAGGGCTGGAGGGCTACCCGGTCTACACGCGCAAGGTCTACACCGACTTGTCGTACCTGGCCTGTGCCTACAAGCTGCTCGGCGTACCCGAGGCGATCTACCCGCAATTCGCGACCCACAACGCGCAGACGCTCGCGGCGATCGTGCAGGCTGCCGGGCAGAACTACTACGCCGGGCAGTACGAGTTCCAGTGCCTGCACGGCATGGGCGAACCGCTGTACGAGCGCGTCGTTGCGGAGCGCTCGGCGGGTGGGTTGGGCCGCCCGTGCCGCATCTACGCGCCAGTGGGCAGCCACGAGACGCTGCTCGCCTACCTGGTGCGGCGGCTGCTCGAGAACGGCGCCAACACCTCGTTCGTGAACCGCATCGCCGACGACAGCATCGCTATCGAAGAGCTGGTGGCCGACCCGGTGGCGACGGTCGAACGCATGGCGGTGGAAGAGGGCGGGCTCGGGCTGCCGCACCCGGCGATCGGGCTGCCGCGGGCGATGTTCGGAGCCGAGCGTGCCAACTCGGCCGGGCTCGATCTGTCGAACGAGCGGCATCTGCAAATGTTGGCTGAGAAGCTGCGCGGCAGCGTGCAGCAAACCTGGCGTGCGCTGCCCTCGGTGAATGGCGAGGAACGCGCCAGCGGGGCTGCGCTGCAAGTGCTGAACCCGGCCGACGCGCGCGACGCGGTGGGCGTGGTGCATGAGGCGAGCGATGCCGATGTGGCCGATGCGCTGGCAGCCAGCGTGGCGGCGTTGGCTGGGTGGCAAGCCACGTTGCCCGCGGAGCGTGCGGCAATGCTCGATCGCGCTGCCGATGCGATGGAATTGCGGATGCAGGAACTGCTCGGGCTGATCATGCGCGAGGCGGGAAAGACCGCCGCCAACGCCATCGCCGAGGTTCGCGAGGCTGTTGACTTTCTTCGCTACTACGCGGCGCAGGCGAGGCGTGAGCTGACGCCGAACAACCACCAGGGCCTCGGCCCCATGGTCTGTATCAGCCCCTGGAACTTTCCCCTCGCCATCTTCACCGGCCAGGTCGCGGCCGCATTGGCCGCGGGCAACACGGTACTCGCCAAGCCCGCAGAACAGACGCCCTTGATCGCAGCCCAGGCCGTGCGCCTGCTGCACGAGGCGGGCGTTCCTGGCGGCGCGCTGCATCTGCTGCCCGGCCGCGGCGAGACCGTCGGTGCGGCGTTGGTGGCCGACGCCCGCATCCGCGGCGTGATGTTCACCGGCTCGACGCAGGTTGCGCGCCTCCTGCAACGCAAGCTTGCCGGTCGGCTCGACGACCACGGCCGCCCGTTGACCTTGATCGCCGAGACCGGCGGCCAGAACGCGATGATCGTCGACTCGTCGGCGCTGGCCGAGCAGGTGGTTACCGACGTGCTCGCCTCGGCCTTCGACAGCGCCGGCCAACGCTGCTCGGCGCTGCGCGTGCTGTGCGTTCAGGAAGACGTGGCCGACCGCGTGCTCGAGATGCTGCTCGGCGCGATGCGCGAGTTGCGCGTCGGCTCGCCCGACGCACTGGCGATCGACGTCGGCCCGGTGATCGACGCCGAGGCCCGGGCCGGCATCAGCGCGCACACCGAGGCGATGCGCGCAAAGGGCCGCCGCGTGCACCAGATCGACATCGACGCCTGCGCATTGCAGGGCACTTTCGTACCGCCCACGGTGATCGAGCTGGAAAGCATTGCCGAACTCGAACGCGAGATCTTCGGCCCGGTGCTGCACGTCGTGCGCTGGCGCCGCGACGCGCTGCCTGCCTTGATCGACACCATCAACGCCAGCGGCTACGGCCTGACGCTGGGCATTCACACCCGCATCGACGAGACGATCGCGTTCATCACCTCGCGCGCGCACGTGGGCAACCAGTACGTCAACCGCAACATCGTCGGCGCGGTGGTCGGGGTGCAGCCGTTCGGCGGCGACGGGTTGTCGGGCACCGGCCCGAAGGCGGGCGGGCCGCTCTACCTGCACCGTCTGCTCGCGCGCGGGCCGGGGCCGGGCCTGGGCGGCAGCGGCAGCCTCGCCGGGCGCACGCTGACCCTGCCCGGCCCCACCGGCGAGCGCAACACCTACACCCTGTTGCCGCGTGAAGCGGTGCTGTGCCTCGCCGACGATGAGGGCGATCTGCGGTTCCAGATCGAGCTCGTCGTTGCCGCGGGTTGCCACGCGGTCTGCATCGACACGCCGCAGGCGCGGCGCGTTGCCGCGGGGTTGGCGGAGGCCGGCCGGCCCAGCTTCACGCCCGATGTGCTGTCGGCGTCGTGCAGCCTGGCGCTGGCGCACGCCGGCCGCGAGCGCATCGCCGAGATCAGCCGCCAACTCGCGCAGCGCGACGGGCCCATCGTCGGCTTGCTGGCGTGCGAGCCGGGCGCGCGTGACCCTGCTGCGATCGCAGTTGAGCGGCTCTGTGTCGAGCGCACGCTGTCGATCAACACCGCGGCTGCCGGTGGCAATGCGAGCCTGATGACGATCGGCTGAGGCACTGCCACCGCAAGCCGCGGGCCAGTGCTGCCGGCATCGCCGATCCGTGCCGGGCCGCTCGTCGTTGCGCAGCTTGTTTGCGGCGAGAATCCGTCGCCAAGGGGCTGAGGATCGAACATGCGGGGAATTTTTGGCGTGGTGTCGTTGCTGCTTGTGCTGGCCGTTGTCGGCACGCTGGCCTTGCGCCAACTGCGGGCCACGGGGCAGGCCGTGGGGGCGGCGCTGCCCGCCGAGGCCGGCGCGGCCAGTGCCGCGGCGGCGCCGTTGGCCGAGCAGACGCAGCGCTTGCAGCAGCGCGTTCAGTCCGACGTGACCAAGGCGCTCGAACAGGGCGCCGCCGCGCGCAAGGAAGCGGCCGATCAATGAGCGACGCCAGCGCCGACGAGTACGCGATGCGTCTCGCGCTAGCCCAGTCACACAACGCCGCGCTGGTGGGCGAGGTGCCGGTGGGCGCGGTCATCATGCGCGCCGGGCAGGTGATCGCGACCGGCTACAACCGCCCGATCACCGAGCACGACCCGACGGCGCACGCCGAGATCGTCGCGCTGCGCCATGCGGCGCACCTGCTGCGGAACTACCGGCTGCCCGAGTGCGAGCTGTTCGTCACGCTGGAGCCGTGTGCGATGTGTGCGATGGCGCTGCTGCACGCGCGCTTCAAGCGCGTCGTGTTCGGCGCCGCCGACCCCAAGACCGGCGCTGCGGGTTCGGTGATCGACCTGTTCGCCAACCCCCAGCTCAACCACCACACACAGCTCGTCGGTGGCGTGCTCGGCGACGCTTGCGGCCAGGTGCTGCGCGACTTCTTCGCCGAACGGCGCGAGCAGTACCGCCAGCGCCGGGCGCCCGCCGGTGCTGCCGAGGCCGACGCGATTCCGGCCGGCGAAGCGATCGAGATCGTTGCCAGCGGCGACCCGCACGAACCACCCACGCCACACACGCCACCCACGCCACCCGCATCACCCCTCACGCACGATCCCCACAACCCACGCCACCCGTCATGACCCCGACCTCGCTGACGCTGTTCACGCCTTCGGGCGTTCTTGCCAAGGCGACGCCGTTGCGCCTCGCCGCGCGGCGGCTGAGCGCGATGGGCTTCGCGGTGCGTGTCGACGAAGCGGCGCTGCTGAAACACCAACGCTTCGGCGGCGACGATGCGGCGCGCCTGGCGGCCTTGCACCGCGTTGCGGCCGAAGCGCCAGGCGTCGCGATGGCCACCCGCGGCGGCTATGGCCTGACGCGGCTGCTCGACCGCATCGACTGGCAGGCGATCGCGCGCAGCATCGAGCGCGGCACGCGCTGGGTCGGCCACAGTGACCTGACGGCCCTGCAACTCGGCCTGTTGGCGCATGCCCAGGGCGTGACTTGGGCCGGGCCGATGGCCTGCTACGACTTCGGGCGCGAGGCCGGCGAGCACGGCGAGAAGCGGATCGAGGCGGTTGACGAGATCACCCAGGCCTGCTTCGAGGAAGCGATGAGTGGCGTGCTCGAAGCGGTGGGTTTTCGCACCGAGCCCGGCTTCGACGGCCTGCTCGCGAAAGGCACGCTCTGGGGCGGCAACCTGTGCATGGTCAACTCGCTGCTGGGCACGCCGCATTGGCCGAAGGTCAAGGGTGGCGTGCTGTTTCTGGAAGACGTGAACGAGCACCCGTACCGGATCGAGCGTGGCCTGCTGCAACTGCACCAGGCCGGCGTGCTCGACGCGCAAAAGGCGGTGCTGCTCGGTGCGTTCAGCGACTACCGGCCTTCGCCGCTGGACCGCGGCTACCGCTTGAAGTCGGCCGTGACGCAGCTGCGCGGCCTGACGAAAACCCCGATCTTGACCGGCCTGCCGTTCGGCCATGTGCCCACCAAGGTCTGCCTGCCCGTTGGCGCCAAGGTGACGCTGGCGGTGCAGGGCCGCGAGGTGCTGGTCGGCTGGTGATTCGGGCGGCCCGGCTGCGTGAAGCCTAGGTGAAGGCCGGAGTGACGCCCCCGATGCGAGGCCGTATCATCGCTTTGCCTCGGATTGACCCGGCCACAAGCCGTCGTTGGCCTGGGGCACATTGTTTTCTGGCGGCGCCCGCGTAAGCCTGCGGTCGGCGCCACGTGAAGGGGAAGCCGCATGAACGGTTGTGAACGGGTCGAAACAGAAGATCTGGTGCGGCGCCCACGGGCCTGGTTCGCAGGGCTGCTTGCCGTGTTTGTGGGTGGGCTCGCTGGTTGCAACAACAACCCCTGGCCCGACGGCTCGGAGAAGACCAACGTGATCCGCTCGGCGATGACCGAGAACACGCCGCGCCACCTCGACCCGACGGCCTCGTACTGGTCGAACGACACCCTCGTGACCTACCAGGTCTACGAGCCACTGTACGGCTACCACTATCTCAAGCGCCCGTTCCAGCTGGTGCCGAAGTCGGCCGCGGCGGTCGTCAAGCCGACCTACCTCGACAAGGACGGCAACAAGCTCCCCGACGACGCGCCGGCCGACCAGGTGGCCGAGAGCGTGTACGACGTGCCGATCAAGCCGGGCATCAAGTTCCAGCCGCACCCGGCCTTCGCCAAGGACGAAAAGGGCAACTACAAGTACCACCAGATGAAGCCCGGTGAGCTGGGCGACCGGCGCACGCCAATGGCGTTTGCCGACACCGGCACGCGCGAGCTGACGGCCGAAGATTTTGTCTACGCGATGAAGCGCCACGCCACCACGCGCATCACGACGCCGATCTACGGCATCTTCTCCGAGTACGTGCTCGGCCTGAAGGAGTACGGCGACCTGATCAAGGCCGAGGACAAGAAACTGCGCTTGGGCCTAGACCCGGCGAGCCAGGACAAGCCCTTCCTCGACTTCCGCAAGTTCCCGCTGATCGGCGCCACCGCGCCCGAGAAAGACCTGCTGCGTCTGCGCATCAAGGGCAAGTACCCGCAGTGGAAATACTGGATGCAGATGACCTTCATGGCCCCGATACCGTGGGAGGCCGACGCCTTCTACGCCCAGCCCGGCATGGCCGAGCGCGGCATCACGCTGGACCAGTGGCCGGTCGGCACCGGCCCGTTCATGGTCACCGATTTCCAGAAAGACCGGCGTATCGTGATGCAGCGCAACCCGAACTACCGCGGCGAGCTGTATCCCTGCGAGGGAATGCCGGGCGACAAGGAGGCAGGCCTGCTGGCCGACTGCGGCAAGACGATGCCGTTCATCGACAGCATCGTCGCGACGGTCGAGCGCGAGAACACGCCGCTGCGCAACAAGTTCCGCGACGGCTACTACGACCTCGAGGTCTTCGAGCGCACCGACACCGGCAACACCTACATCGTCGAGATGAACGACTCGGAAGACGTTCGCGCTGACTACCTGAAGAAGGGCTTCAACTTCACCCGCAGCGCCGACGTCAATGCCTACTTTGTGGGCTTCAACATGCTCGACCCGGTGATCGGCTGGGGCGACACGCCCGAGCAGCGCAACCGCAACCGCAAGCTGCGCCAGGCGATCTCGATCGCGATCGACTGGGAGGAGTACTCGAAGATCTTCCCGAAGAAGGCCGGCGAAACGGCGATGAGCCTGCTGCCGCAAGGCATTCCGGGCTCGCGCGAAGGCACGCCCGAGGGCATGAACCCGGTGACGCACCGGCTGGTTGATGGCAAGCCCGTGCGGCGCTCGATCGAAGAGGCGAAGAAGCTGATGATGGAGGCCGGTTTCCCGAACGGGCGCGATGCCAAGACCGGCCGGCCGCTGGTGATCAACTACGACTTCTACGGCGTCGCCACGCCCGAGCGCAAGCCCGAACTCGACTGGATGGTGCGCCAGTTCACCAAGCTCGACATCCAGCTCGATGTGCGTGCGACCGACAACAACCAGTTCCAGGACAAGGTGAGAAAGGGCAAGCACCAGCTGTTCTGGTCAGGCTGGAACGCCGACTACCCCGACGCCGAGAACTTCATGTTCCTGCTCTACGGCCCGAACGCGAAGAGCGTGTCGGACGGCGAGAACACCTGGAACTACCAGAACCCCGAATACGACAAGCTGTTCGCGCAACTGAAGGCGCTCGAAGACGGGCCCGAGAAGCAGGCCGTGATCGACAAGATGATGCTGATCCTGCAGCAGGATGCGCCGATGAGTTTCGGCTTCTACCCGTATTCGTCGGTTGCGATCCAGGACTGGATGGGCAACTCCAAGCCGGCCATCCTGATCCGCGACCACGGCCTCTACCTGCGGCTGAACGCCGACGAGCGCAGCGCGAAGCAGGGCGAATGGAACCGGCCGCTGTGGTGGCCGCTGGGGCTGGTGGCCGTGCTCGCATTGCTGGGCTTCTTCTTTGCTCGCAAGACCTTGCGCCGCCGCGAGCGCATGAACGCGCGCGGCGAGGTGCTCGCTTGAGGCCGGCCCGATGACGGCTTACATCGTCCGCCGCGTCCTCTACGGCGTGCTCATCCTGCTCGGCGTCAACCTCGCCACCTTCTTCCTCTTCTTCACCGTCAACACGCCCGACGACATGGCGCGGATGAACATCGGCGGCAAGCGGGTGACGCAGGAGTTGATCGAACGCTGGAAGGTCGAACGCGGCTACGACAAGCCGCTGTACTGGAACGACAAGGAGCCCGGCAGCGAACAGCTCACCGACACCATCTTCTGGGAGCGCTCGGTCTCGCTGTTCAAGCTCGACTTCGGCCGCGCCGACAGCGAAAGCGCAGGCGACATCGGGCATGAGGTGGGCACGCGGATGTGGGTCAGCATCCAGCTCGCGTTGCCGATTTTCCTGCTGCAGGTGATCGCCAGCACCGCGTTCGCGTTGCTGCTGGTGATGTTCCGCCACACCCGGCTCGACCTGTGGGGCGTGGTGCTGTGCGTGCTGATGTTGTCGATCTCGGCGCTGTTTTACATCATCGTCGGCCAGTTCCTGTTCTCGCGCGTGCTGCGGCTGGTGCCGATCTCGGGCTACGCGGGGGGGCTGGATGCAGTGCGCTTCCTGATCCTGCCGGTGTTGCTGTCGGCCTTCGCGCGGCTGGGCACCGAGGCGCGGCTGTACCGCGCGATGTTCCTTGAGGAAATCGGCAAGGACTACGTGCGCACCGCGCGCGCCAAGGGCCTGTCGGAAACGGCGGTGATGTTCCGCCACGTGCTGCGCAACGCGCTGATCCCGATCATCACCAGCGCCGGCGGTTACCTGCCGTATGTGTTCCTCGGCTCGCTGGTGTTCGAGAGCTTCTTCGGCATTCCCGGCCTCGGCGCCTACGTGATCGAGGCCATCAGCAAGCAGGACTTCGCGATCGTGCGGACGATGGTGTTCGTCGGCTCGCTGCTCGCGATCACCTCGTACATCCTGATCGACATTGCCTACACCTGGGCCGACCCGCGCGTGCGGCTGGCCTGAACAAAGAACCCGGACCGCACGATGCCGAAATTCGTCCCGCTGTGGACCGATGTGTCGATCTGGCTGCTGGTGCTGGCGCTCATTGCCTACACCTTCTACCTGCGGCGCCAGCCCAACCTCGCGGCCACTTGGCGCAAGGTGTTTGCCGACTCGGCCGCGCTGGCGTCGTTCGTCGTGCTGGCGGCCTGCCTGCTGATCACGCTGGCCGACAGCGTGCACTTTCGCAGCCGGCTCGCCCCGGCCGCAGGCGCGCCGGCTGGCAGCGTGGCCTACGACTCGCGCGTGCAGTCGCTGCTCGACGTGGTGCTGCGCGAGGCGGTGCTGTCGCGCGAATCCACCTACTCGCGGCCGCTCGGTTTTGTCGGCTTCACCAAGGAGTCGAGCGAGATAGACGGCAAGGTGACGCGCGTCGCGCCCCGCCTCAAGCACGGCGGCGCGCACCTGACCGACCCGGCCGCGCAATGGGCCGGCGACATCGCCATGCGCGCAGTGACCGGCCTGGTGCTCGGCCTGGCCGTGGCCGCGGTGCTGTGTGCGCTGCTGGTCGCGGTGGTGGCGCGCAAGGGCGGGCAGGGCTTTAGCGCCACGGCCGGCGCGATCTGGCACAACGAGACCGTCATTCCGTGGCGCGTCGCCTGCATCTCGTTGGCTGCACTCGTGGGCGTGAGCGGCATCGTCGCGGCCTTGATGGGCCACTACCACGTCTTCGGCACCGACGTGACCGGCAACGACGTGCTTTACCAGACGCTGAAAAGCATCCGTACCGCGTTCGTGATCGGCACGCTCGCGACGCTGGCCACGCTGCCGTTCGCGGTGGTGCTGGGCATCATGGCCGGCTACCTCAAGGGCTGGGCCGACGAGGTGATCCAGTACCTCTACACGATGCTGTCGTCGATCCCGAACATCCTGCTCATCGCCGCCTGCGTGCTGATGGTTCAGGTGTTCCTCGACAAGCACCCCGAGCTGTTCGAGACCGGCGTCGAGCGCGCCGACGTGAAGTTGTTCCTGCTCTGCGCCGTGCTCGGCCTCACCGGCTGGGCCGGCCTGTGCCGGCTGCTCCGCGCCGAGACGTTGAAGCTGCGCGAGCTTGAGTACGTGCAGGCGGCCAATGCCTTCGGCGTGAGCCACAGCCGCATCATGGTGCGCCACATCTTCCCCAATGTGGCGCACCTGATGCTGATCGTCACCGTGCTCGAGTTTTCGGCGTTGATTCTTTACGAGGCCGTGCTGTCGTACGTGGGCGTCGGCGTCGATCCGTCGATGAACAGCTTCGGCGGCATGATCAATTTCGACCGCAACGAGATGAGCCGCGACCCAGTGGTGTGGTGGCCGTTCGCGGCCGCGTTTGCGTTCATGGTCGCGCTGGTGCTGGCGGCCAACCTGTTCGCCGACGGCGTGCGCGATGCATTCGACCCTCGCGCGCGGGCCTTCCGGCCCCGCGTGTTGCGCCAACCCAAGGTCCTCGCCGATGCTTGAAATCGACAACATCAAGGTCGCGCTCGATTCCGAGGCCGGCCTCGTCAAGGCCATCGACGGCATGCGTCTCACGCTGCACCGCGGCGAGACCTTTGCGCTGGTGGGCGAATCGGGCTGCGGCAAGAGCATGACCGCGCTGGCGCTGATGCGCCTGCTGCCCGAGAACGGCAGCGTGACCCACGGCGAGATCCGCCTCGACGGGCAAGATTTGCTGGCGCTGCCCGAGTCGGGCATGCGCGCCATTCGCGGCGGCAAGATCGGCATGATCTTCCAGGAGCCGGGCACGAGCCTGAACCCGGTGATGCGCATCGGCGAGCAGATCGTCGAGGCGATCGAGGCCCACACGCCCTTGCGTGGTGCGGCGGCGCGGGCGAGGGCGATCGAATGGCTGCACAAGGTGGGCATTCCCGAGCCCGAGCGGCGCATCGATGAGTACCCGTTTCGCATGAGCGGCGGCTAGAAGCAGCGCGTGATGATCGCCATGACGCTCGCCGCCGAGCCCGACTATCTGGTGGCCGACGAGCCGACCACGGCGCTCGACGTGACGATCCAGGCGCAGATTCTCGACCTGCTGAAGGCGCTGCAGAAGGAGCGCGGACTCGGCCTGCTCTTGATCACGCACGACCTTGCGGTGGTCTCGGGCATGGCGCACCAGGTGGCGCTGATGTATGCCGGGCAGATCATCGAAGTCGCACGCGCGGAAGAGTTCTTCAGCGCACCCAAGCACCCTTACGCGCGGCTGCTGTTGCGTGCGCTGCCCGATGCGCAGCGGCGCGGCGAGTCGCTGGCCGCGATCCGCGGTACGGTGCCGCCGCTGTGGCTGAGCTTCGAGGGCTGCCGGTTCGAGCCGCGGTGTGATCGGGCGTTCGGGGCGTGCGCATCGACGCAGCCGCAGTTGCTGGAACAGCCGGCTGGCCGCCGTGTGCGCTGCCTGTTGTACGCGGGCGACCCTCACCCCGACCCTCTCCCGCCAGCGGGAGAGGGGGCAATGCCGCCGGTTCGACTCCCTCTCCCGCTTGCGGGAGAGGGCAGGGGGCGAGGCGGGGCTTTCGAGCCGCGTGCGGCGAGCCCTCTGAGCGGTTCCGGCATGCAAGCCGGAACGCGCACCGCGGGTGAGGGTGCATCCACCGTCCATGAGCGCTTGCTCGAAGTCGACAACCTGGCCGTTCGCTTCCCCATCCGCAAAGGCCTGCTCCAACGCACCGTCGGCCACTTCAACGCCGTCGACGGCGTGTCGTTCCGCATCGATGCAGGCAAGACTCTTGCGCTGGTCGGCGAGTCGGGCTGCGGCAAGACGACCACCGGCAAGGCGATCGTGCAGTTGCTGCGCGGCCAGGCGGTGATCGAGGGCACGGCCAAGTTCCGTGGCCACGATCTGTTCAGCCTCGAAGGCAAGGCATTGCAAGAGGCCCGCAGCGCAATCCAGATCATCTTTCAGGACCCGTTCGCGTCGCTGAACCCGCGCATGCGCGTGTTCGACATTCTCGAAGAAGGCCTGCTCGCGCTGCGGCCCGACCTTGACCTCAACGCGCGGCGCGCGGCGCTGGAAAAGCTGGTCGATCAGGTCGGCCTGCGCCGCGACGCACTCGAGCGCTACCCGCATGAATTCTCCGGCGGCCAGCGCCAGCGCATCGCCATCGCGCGTGCGCTGGCAGTGCAGCCGAAGCTCATCGTCTGCGACGAGCCGACCTCGGCGCTCGATGTCTCGGTGCAGGCGCAGATCCTGAACCTGCTGCTGGAGCTGCAGCGCGAACTCGGCATTTCCTACCTGTTCATCACCCACAACATCGGCGTCGTCGAGTACATCGCCGACGACGTGGTGGTGATGCAGAAGGGCCGGGTCGAGGAGTCGGGTGCTGCTGCCGGCGTGCTCGGCAACCCGCAGTCGGACTACACGCGAACGCTGCTGGCGGCGGTACCGCGGGTGGTGGCGGCCGAGGCGGCCTAGCCGCGGCGCTGGTTCCGGTGGTCGTGCCGCAATGTCGGGCGATCAATCGCGAACGCTTGGGCGCCGCCTTGATGCAGATCCAACCCGTGCAACAAGTGCCGGCTGAACTCCCCCACGCATGCCCTCTTCTGTCGAGGCGGGTTTGCTCTCGTGGGCGATTGGGCACGAAGGTCAGCTGACGCGATCCCGAAATGGGGGCGCAATTTGCGCAATGCGAGTGATTGCCAAGCCGAAGTGGGTTGAGTTCTGGCAGCGGCACCCAGCGGCAAAGCAGGCTCTGCAGGATGGGTTCGACGATGCCGGCCGTGCGCGTTGGACGTCTCCGCAGGACATCAAGCGCCGGCACGCCAGCGCCGGCTTCGTGGCTGACAACCGGGTGGCTTTCAACATCAGGGGCAACGACGACCGGCTGGTGGTGGCGGGGGCCTGTCGTTACAGGGCCTGCTACATCAAGCTCGTCGGCGTGCATGCGCAGTACAACGCCATTGACGCGATCACGGTGGAGCCCAAGCCATGACCCAGGATGCCCACTCCATTTTCGCCAGTCGCACCGAAGCGGACTACCTCGCGGCTTTGAAGGTGGTGGAACCGCGCTTCGATACCGATCCGGGCCCTGACGTGCCTGCCTTGGTCAAGGGCGTGTTGGGGACCAGGAAACGGATGGCGCAAATCAGTTCGGTGGGTGGCGGCGCGAGTTCCGCTGCACAGACGGCATCGTCCAGGGCCCATGCTGCCAAGGGAGGAAGGCCGCGCCAGCAGCCGGTTGCGCAATCGGTCGGTCTTGCCAACGTGCGATCGTCGGGCTACAGTTGGCTAACTCTGACCAAGGAGCGCCGATATGTCCCAAATTGTCAATATGCTGGACGCCAAGACCTCGTTGTCGAAGCTCGTTCACAAGATCGAGACCGGAGGCGCGCAAGAATTCATCATCGCGCGCAACGGGCGCCCCGCCGCCCGGCTGGTTGCCTTGGCTTCGCCCAGTGCGGACCGTGGTCGGCGCATTGGCGTCGCAAAGGGAAGGTTCAAGGTGCCTGACGATATCGACCAGGCCAACGAAGATGTACTGCGGCTGTTCAAAGGCGCGTGAACTTGCGCCTGCTGCTGGACACCCATATCGCGATCTGGGCCGTGGCGGGCAGTGCGCGGCTCGGGGCCGAAGCGGAAGCGGCCATTCTTGCCGCCGACGAGGTGTTCGTCAGCGTGGCTTCGTTGTGGGAGATCGCCATCAAGCGCGCCCTCGGCAAGGCAAGCATGCCGGTGACCTCGCAGCAGGCGCTGCAGGCATTCAATGACGCCGGCTATGTCTTGCTCGACATCCGGCCGGAACACGCCGTGCATGTTGAAAGGCTCCCGCCGATTCACAAAGACCCGTTCGATCGCTTGTTGGTCGCCCAGGCGATGCTCGAGCCGCTGACGTTGATCACGAGCGACAAGATCATCCCGAGGTACAGCGTGGCCGTGATGCGGGTGGGCTGAGCGAACCGGCCTTTCGAGACCATCGCCAACGACGTGGTGGTGATGCAGAAGGGCCGGGCCGAGCGAGTGGGCAGCGCGGCCAGCGTGCCGGGCAACCCGCAGTCGGCGTACATGCACACCTTGCTGGCGGCGGTGCCGCGGGTGCCTGCGGCTGAGGCATCTGATCGAGTGAGAAACAGGCGCACTTGACTGCACCGTTTCGTGGAATTCGGGGTAGCGACCTGACCAGCGCTGGCCAAAGAAGGTCTCACGAGCCGATCACGCGCTTTCCAGGCCGATGACCAAGCGGCGGCCCAGTGCGCCGATGGCCTCCGCGATGCGGGGCAGCTTCGAGCCGTAGTGAGGGTCGAGCAGGCGGCGAACCTCCTTCTCGTCGATCCCCAGGCGTTTAGCCAACTGCACCTTGCTGATGCCCGCTTCTCGCATCGCCACGTACAACGCTGCCTTGGCCATTGTTTCGGCCGGGGGCGAAACCAGGTACTCCCCTTTGCGCGCCCTGCTCGGCGCAGGCAGGGCGAGCCCACCCCGCATATATGCCGCGAACACCTCGTCCATCGCGTCGGCGGCTTCGCAAAGCGCATGGGCGAGGTCGTCGCCCTGGGTCAAAAGCTGAGGCAGGTCGCGGCACGAAACGACGAAGCCGCCTTCTTCAGCCGGTGCCAGGCGCACCGCATGTTCGAATCGTTCCATGTTGCGGTCCTTAGAGGTCGGATGCTCCGATGCCGATCCGAGAGCACATCGCGTGCAGCGTGCCCGTCTTCAACTCGTCCTTGAGGTTTCGCACCACCGTGAACGCCGAGCCAAAGTACAGAGTCTGATGACTGCCCTTGCCCCGGGGCGGCATCCAACGCAACAATGACGCCGTGCCGCTTTGCCAGTGCCTTCACGCGGCGGATGAACTCGTTGCCTTTCACGGAGACATTTTCGGTCGAAAACGTCCGGCATGCAGGCCAAAGCCAACCTCGGTGCTCGAGGTCTCGGCTTGGTCGATGTGCTGACGAAAATTTGGATTGAAAGGTGATGCAATGAGCAATGCTTTCGAGAACCTCCGCCGAGGTCTGAACGAGGCCATCGGCCACGCCAAAGGCGATCAGGCCGGGGTGAAGGTCTGGCGCCCGGCTGCCGTCGACGTTGCTGTGGTCCGGGGACGCCTGGGCTTCACTCAGGCGGAGTTCGCTGCGCGGTTTGGCGTGTCGGTGGCGACGCTGCGGCATTGGGAGCGCGGTGACCGTAACCCGCAAGGCCCGGCACTGGTACTGCTCAACCTGATCGACCGCAGCCCGGTAGGGGTCCTTCGGACATTGGCTTGACGTTTGATGTCCTTCATCGGTGTGGTCTGGCAGCCGACGC
>JANOVJ010000662.1:0-1624 GCA_031417295.1 bacterium
CCAGGTGCCCGTTGCCGCACCGCCGATCACGGCGCCGGCCACAACGCCGCCGCCTCGATAGCCCTGGCCCAGCGCCTGGTCAGCGGCGGTCGGGCTCGCCTTCTCGAGGTTCAGCACGTAGACGACCATCAGAAACTGCGCTTGCTCGGGATCGTCGACGATCCGATAGCCGTTGTCGCTGGCCTGCGTGAATTGCTCAACGACGAACTGTTTGAATTTGCGCCGGTCGAACTCCATCACGCCGCTCTTTACGTCCAGGTAAATCGTTCGCCGCTCCTTGGCCACCGGGTCGACAAAGATGGCGGTTGAAGTTCGCGACTGAACATCGAGGTCTTTCTTCGAGATCATCGTCGTGGTGGCGGCACAGCCCGCCAGCGCCAGCACAACAGCAGCGAGCCCCAGCAGTTTTGGATAGCGATTCATAGCGTCCTCCAGAGAGTGTGGTGGTGTTGAACGTCGGTGCCGTCAGTACCCCGTCAGTACCAATAACGGCCGTGGTAGCGGTAGTAGTAGGAACAGTCGCCGTAGGCACGCCAGCCGTAGCCGCGGATCGACTCGCATGAGTAGCCGCGGCGCCAGTAGGTCGGGGCGTTCGGTGCCGGCTTCAGGTCTTTCTGCATCGCGTTCTTCACGTAGGCGTCGATCTTGGCTTGGTCTTCGACCGAGAACGGCGCGGCAAGTACCTGCTCGTTCATCTGGCGCTGCGCCCGTTCCCTGTCGGTCTCGGCGGGCGGTTGAGATTGGGCGTGCGAAGAAGGGGCTCCAGCCGTGAACAAGAGCATCAGTGCGCACCGGGAAACGTCGATCGTTTTCATGGGTTGGCCTCGGTTTCTCGCGCTACTCGTCGACAGGCGCGCGAGCTGCTTTGGTGCGCTGGCGTGGCGAGCTTGCAGACAAGATCTCCCACAGTTGCGCCGCGCTCGTGAAGGCCTTCGAGCTCGCAGGCTGAGGCGCTTCCACAACCCCAACCAGCGCTGGGTTCTTCCCGCCCTGGCAGCGGTAGACCCTGACCACGAAGCTCTTCATCGGTGCTTTCACATCGGCTGCCTGTTTCGCCACCGAGCAAGCTTGCGACCGGGGGCATTACAGATCGGGTACCGATGTGCCGGTCTCGCGCGAAGGCGTCCTCAATACTGTGGATGCAGATCGCTTGACATCGCGCCCGTTCGCCGGTGCCAATCGGCAGTGATCGGTACGGCGGTACGACACAACGGTGCGCAAGGCCCGTACTCGACGCTCACAAGGCGTTGAAAGCCACGGGCGAAGCGGGGAGGGCATGGTGGGGCAACCTGGATTCGTCGGATCGACGATGGCGATGCGCACAGGCACCGGCAGCGGCGCCCTGTTTCGCCGGGTGCGGTTGTTCAATGAGATCGAAGCAAATCGTTGCGTCGCGTGCACCTGGATCGCCGGGCCGGTGGGCTCGGGCAAGACGGCGCTTCTGTCCAGTTTTGTCGGCGAGCGCACCTTGCCCTGGCTGTGGCACCAGATTGACGCCGACGACGCCGATCCCTCCGCGTTCTTCGCTCGCCTGACGGCGGCGGCCCGCGCCACCCTGGGCACGTCGGCCCAGGGCCTGCCCCACTTCATGCCCGATGCAGCGTTCAGCGTGCCGAGCTTTTCG
>JANOVJ010000663.1:0-2773 GCA_031417295.1 bacterium
CATCGATCAACAGCACCTTGCCCTTGCGCTCGGCCGGCTTGCGGTTCGACATGAACCACAGGTAGGTGGTGATGTTGGTGGTGCGGGCCGGCGGCAAGAACAAAGGCGGTGGGCGCATCGGCGTCGTGCACAACGGCTCGCCGCTGTTCACGGGTGATGCCGGGAGCGGCGAGAGCGAAATCCGCCGCCACATCCTGCAGCACGACTACCTGGACTGCATCGTGGCCCTGCCCACGGACATGTTCTACAACACCAACATCACCACCTACCTGTGGTTCATGTCGAACCGCAAGCCGGCCGAGCGCAAGGGCAAGGTGCTGTTGATCGATGCCAGCAGCATGAGCACGCTGATGAAGAAGAACCTGGGCAAGAAGCGCCGCGAGTTCACGGCCGATTGCGTGGAGCGCATTGCCCGCGCCTACGCCGACTTCACGGCCATGGCATGGAAGGACGATGCCACCGGCCGCGTGCTGAAAGCAAAGGTGCTGGACCGCGAGCACTTCTTCTACCGCAAGGTCACGATCGAGCGGCCTTTGCGGGTTCGCTACCAGGCCACGCCGGAGGCTGTGGCCGCGCTGCTGGCGGACAAGGGATACGCCAAGCTGCCCGAAGAGCAAGTGAACCTGCTCGCGGCGGCGCTGGACGAGATGGATGCGGCCGCCGTGTTCATGGGCGCCGAGCCCTTTCGGGTTGCGTTGCAGAAGGCAGCAGTCGCCGCCGCGAAGAAGCAAGGCGTCGATGCCAAGCGGGCGAAGCTTGCGGCCAAGTCGTTCGAGTTGGCACGCAAATTCCTGGGTATCAAGGACAGAAAGGCCGATCCGACGACCAACGAGAAGGGCGACGTGCTGTCGGACGCCGAGTTGCGCGACGCAGAGTACGTACCGTATCGCGACGACATAGATGCCTACTTCCAGCGCGAGGTGCTGCCGCACTGGCCCGACGCCTGGATCAACCACGACGTGCGCGACGCGCAGGACAAGCAGACCGGCGTGGTCGGCACCGAGATCAACTTCAACCGCGAGTTCTACGTGTACACGCCGCCGCGCAGCCGGGAGGCGATTCAGGCCGACATCGAGGCGAAGGAACGCCGCTTCATGGAGTTGCTGCGGGGAGTGCGCGGGTGAAACGGTATGCGGGCCACAAACCGTCCGGCGTGCCTTGGCTTGGGGATGTGCCGGGGCATTGGGATGTGAAGAAGGTGAAGTACCTGGCCTCAATCGCAGGTGAGAAGACAGACGGTGCGGGTGCCGGAGTGCGTTATGTCGGGCTTGAACATGTGCAGGCCGGCACGGGATTGTTCGTCGAAGCAATCGACGGCCTACAGACGGATGCCGAAAGTACGGTGAATGTCTTTGCCGAAGGCGACGTGCTGTTCGGAAAGCTTCGTCCCTATCTCGCCAAGTCAGTCGTCGCTGATGCCGATGGCGTTTGTTCGGGCGAGTTCTTGGTACTTCGACCGGTGGATGGGGTTGACGCACGCTTCCTGAATCGAGCACTACTTTTGGAAGGTGTCATCAAGACGATTGACGCTTCCACATTCGGCGCAAAGATGCCGAGAGCGGACTGGCGCTTCATCAGCCAGCTTGGGTTGCCGTTGCCGAGCTTCGATGAGCAGAGGGTCATCGCCGACTACCTCGACACCGAGACCGCGCGCATCGACGAGTTGATCCGCGAGAAGGAAGAACTGAACGGGTTGCTGGACGAGGCCCGAAGAAGCTTTGTCAGCAGCGTGCTGTCCGGTGACACCTTGCCCGGCTTGCCATCGGGCAATGAATGGACGCCGCACCTGCCCGGCGGCTGGCAGATCAAGCGGCTCAAGCATCTTGCCCAGGTTCGCTCGGGCATCGCCAAGGGCAAGGACACTGAAGGAAGGCACACGGTCGAGCTGCCTTATCTCCGTGTCGCAAATGTTCAAGACGGCCACCTCGATCTGGGCGAGGTCTCGACGATCGAAATCGATGCGAACGCGGTGGAACGCTTCATCTTGCAGCCCGGCGATGTTCTGATGAATGAGGGCGGCGACTACGACAAGCTGGGGCGCGGTGCGCTGTGGTCGGGCGAGGTCTCACCGTGTCTGCATCAGAACCACGTGTTCGCGGTGCGACCCATTGAAGATGGCCTGTCCGAGTGGCTTGCCGCCATCACGCAGACGCGGTACGCAAAGTTCTACTTCATGAACAACGCGAAGCAGAGCACGAACCTCGCGTCCATCAGCCAGACAAACATCAAGGAGCTGCCGGTGTTGCTGCCGCCGAAGAAGGTGCGTGACGCGCTTCTTGCGAAGGCGAGAGCGGAGGCGCGCGCGATTGCCGAACTCATCGCCCACACGCAAGACGAAATCCGCTTGCTGAAGGAGTTGCGCGCCGCCACGATCGCCGAGGCCGTGCTCGGGCGCATCGACGTGCGCACCGCCGTCGCCGCGGGCCAGCGCGCCGCATCAAATAACCCAAGCGTTTAGGTTTCTGCTACCATGCCGACGGTTCACCGCTTTCATGGCCTGCGCGTGGTGATCTACCCCAACGACCACCGCCCGCCGCATGTGCATGTGATGGGCAAGGGTTGTGAAGCGGTGTTCAAGCTGAACGGCCCGCACGGGCCGCCCGAGTTGCGCGAGAACTATGGTTTCGCGGCGCGTGACTTGGCGATGATCGCGGCCGAGATCGGCGCGCGCCTGCAGCACCTGCAAACCCAATGGAGCACGATTCATGGCCACTGAACCCAAGCCGATGACGGCGACCAAGGCCCAGGCGGAAGCCCGTGCCGCCGCGCGCCT
>JANOVJ010000664.1:0-8661 GCA_031417295.1 bacterium
GTCATCACCAGCGCCTCACCGACCGGGCCCGAGACCTTCTCGATCGTGATCGCGCCGGCCGCCGAGATGCCGATCAGCGCGTGGTAGATGCCCCAGACCGTGCCGAACAGGCCGATGAAGGGGGCCGTGCTGCCGATCGACGCCAGCAGCACTTGGCCGAACTGCAGTTGCGCCAGCGCCGAATGCAAGGCCCCACGCAGGCGCCGCGTGAGCTGCGATTGCAAATGCCCGCGGCCTTCCAGCGCACCGGCGTTCGCGCTCTCGGTCGCGGCGGCGAGCAACGGCTGGAGCACGCCTTCGCGGTCGAACAGCGCGAGCTGCGCGCGCCCCGCTTCGAGCGAGGGCGCGGCCCAGAACGCCGGCACGGCGCGCTCGATGTCGGCCCGCGCGCGGCGCAGAAGCCAGCCCTTCCAGAAGATCGTGACCCAGGCGCTGACGGACATCAGCAACAGCAGCAGCGCCACTGCACGGGTGATCGCGTCGCCTTGGTCCCAGAAGGTCTCGAATCCGGTCATGCTAATTCGCGCTGAAGCCGAGCACGTCGTTCATGTCGAACAGGCCCGCCTTGCGGCCGGCCAGAAAGCGCGCCGCACGCAGGCTGCCCTGGGCGTAGATGGCGCGGCTGCCGGCCTTGTGGCTGATTTCGATGCGCTCGGCCGCGCCGGCAAACAGCACCGTGTGGTCGCCCACGATGTCGCCGCCGCGGATCGCCGCAAAGCCGATCGTTCCCGGCTCGCGCTCGCCGGTCACGCCTTCGCGTGCATACACGGCGCACTGCTTCAGCTCGCGCCCGAGTGCTGCCGCCGCCACCTGGCCCATCTGCAGCGCGGTGCCGCTGGGCGCGTCGACCTTGTGCCGGTGGTGGGCCTCGACGATCTCGATGTCGTAACCCTCGGCCAAGGCGCGCGCGGCCAGGGCGATCAGGCGCAGCATCACGTTCACGCCCACGCTCATGTTGGGCGCGAGCACGATCGCGATGTGCTCGGCATGGGCAGCGATCTCGGCCTTCTGCGCGTCGCTGAAGCCCGTCGTGCCGATGACAGCGTTGACGCCGAGTTCGCGGCACACCGCCAGGTGCGCCAGCGTGCCTTCGGGCCGGGTGAAGTCGATCAGCACCTGCGCCGCAGCGAGGCCCGCCTTCAAGTCGGCGCTGATGCGGACGCCTTCGGAGCGACCGAGAAACGCCGTCGCGTCGTGCCCGACCGTCGGGCTTCCCGCCACGTCGAGCGCACCGGCGAGAACGCAATCATCAGCGCCGCAAAGCGCCTCGATCAGCATCCGGCCCATCCGGCCCGAGGCGCCGGCCACGGCGACTCGCAAGGGTTCCGCGCCGGCCACGGCAACGCGCAAGCGCTCGGCGACAGGCAAGCTCATCCGCGCGGTTCGAGCGGCGGGTAGGCGCGCACCGGGCCCTCGGACGCCGAGGCCGCGGCCGCCGGCCGTTGCGGCACCGGCAGCGCCCGAATCTGCTCCTCCGTCAGCGCGAGCACGGGGACTTCGCGGCGGGTGCGGAACGGGTCGATCGAGTCAATGAACTCGCTGTCGGTCGGCAGCGGCGGCGCATCGATGCGGACCAGCTTGTCGTTCTCGAACACCACCACGACGGCCCGCTTCTGCAGCGGCGTGCCGGGGCGGTCGAGCAAGAACACATAGTCCCAGCGGTTGGCATGAAACAGGTCGGTCACCAGCGGCGAGCCGAGAACGTCGCGCACCTGCACCCGGGTCATGCCGGGTACGACGCGCGCGACCTGTTCGCTGGTGATCACGTTGCCCTGCACGACTTCGATGCGGTAGGGCAAGAAGACGTTGGTCCAGCGGTTCGTCGCCAGCGCCGTGCAGCCCGTCGTGAGCGCTATCGCCACCACGGCGGCTATCGACAGCGCAAGCCTGCACGGCGTGCGGAGGCGGGTCGGCAGATGAAAGTTTGGTCGCATGCTGTGGACGGCTGCGCCGATGGCTGCCGACCTCGATATGATGAGGGATTCTAGCGGCAGGGCTCGCTCCCCGCCCTATGCCAGAGACGCCCGAGACGCCCGAGACCGACATGACCCACGCCGACGAACTCAAGAGCTCGGGCCTGAAGGCCACGCTGCCACGCATCCGGATTCTGGAAGTCTTCCAGAAGACAACGCTGCGCCACATGACGGCCGAAGACGTCTACAAGGCGCTGCTGTTCGATGGCTCGGACATCGGCCTGGCCACCGTCTACCGGGTGCTGATGCAGTTCGAACAGGCGGGCATCCTGTCGCGCAACCACTTCGAGTCGGGCAAGTCGGTGTTCGAGTTGAACGAGGGCACGCACCACGATCATCTGGTGTGCCTGGATTGCGGGCGGGTCGAGGAGTTCTATGACCCCGAGATCGAGCAGCGCCAGCGCAGCGTGGCCCAGACCCGCGGGTTCGAGTTGCAAGACCACGCGCTGTCGATGTACGCCGTGTGCACCAAGAAAGACTGCCCGCACAAGACGCGGTAGTTCGCCTCGGTGCGCCGCAAGGCGCCTCGGCGCGCCTCAGTCGTCGCAGGGCCGCCCCAAGAGGACTGATCCCCCTGGGGGGCGACACCGCAGGTGGCTTGGGGTCGTCATTTCAGCTCTGCGGCCGGCTCATCGCCTTCTGGTGGCGCTCGATGAACTCGCGGTAGGTGTCGATGCCGCGCAGGTTCAGGATCGTGTTGCGCACCGCGGCCTCGACCAGCACCGCCAGGTTGCGCCCGGCGTCGACCGCAATCACGGCCTTCAACACCGGCACGTCGAGAATGTCCTCGTACAGCGGCTCGTAGGGCAGGCGCTCGAACTCGCGCTCCATCGTTTCCTTGCGCACCAGGTGGACGATCAGCTTCAGGCGCATCTTGCGGCGCACCGCGGTCTCACCAAAGATCGCCTTGATATCGAGCAGCCCGATGCCACGCACCTCCAGCAGGTTCAGCAGCAGGTCGGGGCAGCGGCCTTCGAGCGCGGTTTGCGAGACCCGGTACAAATCGACCGCATCGTCGGCCACGAGCCCGTGGCCGCGCGAGATCAGCTCGAGCCCGAGTTCGCTCTTGCCCAGGCCGGATTCGCCGGTGAGCAGCACGCCCAGGCCGAGGATGTCCATGAACACGCCATGGCGCGTGGTGCGTTCGGCAAAGTGTTGGCTCAGGTAGCCGCGCACGACGTCGATCACATGGCCGGCCGGTTCGGCGGTGACGAACATCGGAATGTCGGCGCGGTCGCACAGGCCGACCAGGCGATCCGGCGGCGTCTGCGCGTCGGCGACGATGACGACCGGCGGCTCCAGCGTGACGATGCGCTGGATGCGCCGCTCCTGGTCCTCGGGCGCTGAATTGAGCAGGTAGGCCACCTCTCGCCGGCCGACGATCTGGACCCGGTACGGGTGGATGTAGTTCAGGTAGCCGACCAGGTCGGCCGCCGACTGCGCGTTACGCACCGCCGACTCGTCGAACCGCCGCTCCGGGTGGGCGTGGCCGGCGATCCATTCCCAATGCAGCGCTGCGCGGTGTTCCTCGAACAGCGCCTCGGCGCTGATGACCGTCGGTTTCATGAGGATGGAGCCCCTCGCTCGACGGGTACATCGAGCGATCCCCCGAGGGGATGCGGGCCGGCTTGGGAGCGGCCCGGCGCTCGGCCCGCGCCGCGAGCCATATTGGCCACGCGCATCAGGCTACCGACTTCAGAGGTTCCCAATTGGCGATCAGTTCATGCACCTTGGCCGCATCGGGCTCGGTCTTCAGGCGGTCGCGCAACTCGCGGTCAGACAGCATCTCGGCGATCTCGGAAAGAATTTCCAGGTGCCGCTGGGTCGCCGCCTCGGGCACGAGCAGGAAGATCAGCAGGCTGACCGGCTCGTCGTCGGGCGCATCGAACGGAATCGGCTGCTGCACCCGCAGCGCCGCCGCGAGCGGGTTCTTCAGGCCCTTGATCCGCCCGTGCGGAATGGCCACGCCGTGGCCCAGCCCGGTGGTGCCCAGGCGTTCGCGTGCGAACAGGTTGTCGGTCACGGTGGCACGCGCGATGGCGTGCAGGTTCTCGAACAACAGCCCGGCGTGCTCGAACGCGCGCTTCTTGCTCGTGGCGTCCACATTCACCAGCACGTTGCTGGGCGGAAGAATGGCAGCAAGACGATTCATCGGGTGGCAACAACGACTTTCAGCCTGCTGGCTTGAGGCGCTGTGAACAGCTTTCAAGGAAGACGATTATAGGAATCGGGGGTCTCCGTGCGGGTTGCCGGGTGGCAATCGCGAGGACATTGTGCACAGGCTGCTGCGGCGCAGCAACACATCGGCGCCCCTGCATTCGGGGGTGGGGCGCCGATTCTGGCGCGGCCACGAAAAAGCGGCCCGAAAGCCGCCTGGTCGCGAGGTGATGAATCGACGGCGGGTTACTGCGGCGACGCATCGAGCCGCTTGGGCGACTGATGATGGTGGTCTTGCAGCATTTCCTTGTGCCGGCAGACCTGGCGATCGAGCTTGTCCATCAACTGGTCGATCGCGGCGTACAGGTCTTCGTGGGCGTTCTCGACAAAGATGTCCTTGCCCTTCACATGCAGCGTGACTTCGGCCTTTTGCCGTCGTTCCTTTTCCTTGAGTTTCTCGACCGACAGCAGCACGTTGATGTCCACGACTTGATCGAAATGGCGGGTGACCCTGTCCAACTTTGTAAGCACATACTCACGCAGCGCAGGCGTCACTTCGAGGTGGTGGCCGCTGATCGTCAAGTTCATGGATTCTCCTTTGCAGGGTTGGGGTCCGGCGCCCGGAGCCAGCCCGAGCGGTTTCAGTGTGCGCGCGAAAACTGGCGCTGACAAGCGCAGGACACGCCTCGATACGCTTGCCCCGCAAAGCGGCGTGGCGCGGCAGACCCGATGCGATAATTTCACGGTCGAAGCCCTGAAGACCATCTTGGACCAGCCACCCTCTCGGTGACCGTCCCCTCCAGCGTGTAGCGGGAGGTGAGACGGTCGCGAACCACCACCCCCGCCCGCGCCGCCGGCCCTGAGCCGCGCCTGCGCTGGAGAGTTCAACCATGCTGAACGTGTTCACGCTGGCCAACGGCCGGCTGTTTCAGGAAGAAATCGGCAGCGCCGCGGCGCTGACCAGCGTCGATCCGGTCTGGGTCGATCTGGAGTCGCCCACGCCGCAGGAAAAAGGCTGGGTCGCGAGCCGCTTCGGCCTGACGATCCCGGACGACATCGTCGATGACGACCTGGAGGAATCGGCCCGCTTCTACGAAGAAGACAACGGCGAGCTGCACATCCGCTCCGACTTCCTGATCGACGACAACGAAGACCCGCGCAACGTGCGGGTCGCGTTCATCCTCCACAACAAGGTGCTGTTCTCGGTCCACGGCGAAGACCTGCCGGTGTTCCGGCTGCTGCGGCTGCGGGCGCGGCGCATTCCGGCGCTGATCGAAGATGCAAAGGACGTGCTGCTCAAGCTGTATGACGCCGACGCCGAGTACTCGGCCGATGCGCTGGAGAGCATCTACGACGCACTCGAAGCGGTGAGCGCGAGCGTGCTCAAGCGCAACGTCAACGACCAGGCCGCAGGTGACGCGCTGGCCGCGATCGCCAAAGAGGAAGACCTGAACGGCCGCATCCGCCGCAACGTGATGGACACCCGCCGTGCGGTCAGCTTCATGATGCGGGCGCGGATGCTCAACGCCGAGCAGTTCGAGGAGGCACGGCAGATTCTGCGCGACATCGACTCGCTCGACAGCCACACCACCTTCCTCTTCGACAAGATCAACTTCCTGATGAACGCCACGGTCGGCTTCATCAACATCAACCAGAACAAGATCATCAAGCTGTTCTCGGTGGCGAGCGTGGCGCTGTTGCCGCCGACGCTGATTGCGAGCGTCTATGGCATGAACTTCCGCTTCATGCCCGAGGTCGACTGGGAGTTCGGCTACCCGTTCGCGCTCGGGCTGATGCTGGTCAGCGTGGTCGCGCCGTTCTGGTACTTCCGGCGCAAGGGCTGGCTGTAGCGGGCGGCCTGGCGGCCCCACCGCCGCTCAGGTGTTGGCGCGCTTCCTGAGCCAGCGCATCAGCGCTCCGAGCACGGGCAGTTTTTCGTACAGTTCCTCGGCCGCGTCCCAGTAGTCGCGGTGCAGCTCTACCCGGCCGTCGCTCGCCAGTCGCAGGTGCGAGCTGCCACGCACCGTCTGTGGCGCGCTGCCGAAGCGGCGGAAGCGGAACAGGAAGTCCCAGGTCAGGAAGCACTGCGCGCCCTCGACCAGGATGTCGCGGACGACGAACCGCGGCTCGATGAGCGCCACGAACATGTGGCCGAAGATGCGCTGCACTTCGGCCGCGCCGCGCACGTCGTTGAACGGGTCCTTGAATTGCGCATCGGGGGTATAGAACTCGCCCAGCCGCGCCACATCGGCCGGTGTGAGCTGCTCGAACAGCGTCACGATGCGCGCGATGCGCGGGTCGGCGTGGCGGGGGTTCACAGCCCGGTGGCGCGGCGTACGGCGCGGAAGTACAGGCCGTCCGACAGGTGCCGCAGTGCCTTCAGCCAGAGCGTGAAGCGCTTCGGAAAGTGAATCTCGAACTGCCCCGCCGCCCAGCCCTCGACGATCGCGTGCGCGGCCTGCTCCGGCGTGATCAGCGCCGGCATCGCGAACGCGTTTTGCGCCGTCAGCGGCGTCTCGACAAACCCGGGGTTGATGACCGAAACACCGATGCCCTGCGGCGCCAGGTCGAGGTAGAGTGTCTCGGCCAGGTTGATCAGGGCGGCCTTGGTCGGCCCATAGGCCATCGAGTTCGGCAGCCCGCGGTAGCCGGCGACGCTGGAGACCAGGCTGAGGTGCCCGCTGCGCTGCGCCAGCAAACGCGGCAGCACCGCGTCGAGCACATACAGCGCGCCAACCTGGTTCACCTGCACGTGGCGCAAGGCATCGTCGAGGTCGAACTCGGTCGCGCGCATCGGCTTGTAGTAGCCGGCGCAATACAGCACCAGATCGATCGTGCCGCAGGCCGCCACGACCTGCTCCGCCGCGGCCGCCACCGCCACCCGATCGGTCACGTCGAGCGGCAGGCCGATGCTGCCCGGATGCGCCGCGACGAACTCGTCGAGCGAGCGCGCGTTGCGCGCCGAAACGATCACCCCCGCGCCACGCGAGTGCAGCAGCGCGGCGGTGGCGCGGCCGATGCCGGTCGAGGCGCCAACCAGCCAGGCGCTGCGGCCGGTCCAGTCGGTGAGCGGGGGGTTGAGTGCCATGCGTGCGCCTAGCCGTGCTTGTAGAAGCTGAGCGTGACTTCGCCCAGGCGAACGCCGAACTTGCTCATCACCGCCTTGTTCAGCATCACGCGCTCGTCCATCAGGTACATCCAGTCGTCGAACTGGACCTCGATGTCGCGCCCGTCCACCGGCAGGCGCAGCGTGTACGACCAGCGCAGCGCGTTGCCTGCGGCCTGGCCGTCGGCGGTGCCGATCACGTCGCCGGCCTGGCCGCTGTAGCGCGCCTGGCCTTGCACGTCGGGCAATTTCTTGATGCGCCAGACGCGCTTCTCGGTGCTGCCGTCGCTGTAGGTGAAGGCTTCGTCGAGCACGCCTTCGTCGCCCTGCCAGCTGCCCTTCATCTGCACCGTGAAGCGCTTGACGACGCGGCCCGAGCGGTCGGTGAAGATGCCGTGGGCGGTGAGGTCGCCGTTGAAGTAGCTGCGCAGGTCGAGTGTGGGTTTTTCGGCGGCGTAGTCGGCTGGCGTCGGCGCGGCGCAGGCGCTGACCAGCAAGGCCGCGCCCAGGGCGACCAGGAAAGCGGGCCAGCGGCGGTTCATTGTTGAGCGTCCTCGTTGCGAATCCAGGTGAAGTACAGCAGCCCGGCGGCGGCGAGCTTGAGCACGCACGGCAGCAGGCAGTAGGCCGCGGTCAACGCCGCCAGCGCGGCCTCGTCGCGCACGCCGGGGGCATAGCCGAAGGCCTGCAGGGCCGGCAGCGCCAAGCCGGCGGCGAGCGCGAGGTTGAGCTTGGTCGCGAAGTTCCACCAGCCCAGGTACGCGCCCTCGGCGCGCTGCGCATGGCCGGCGTTCTGGATCACGCCGGTGAGCAGCGCGCCCGGCAGCGTCAGGTCGGCGCCGAGGGCCACGCCGCTGGCGATGCAGACGGCGGTGAAGGCGGCCACGTCGCCGGCGCCGAGCTGGGTTGCCCAACCGAAGGTCGCGATCGCCAGCAGCATCGCGATCAACCAGGTGCGCGCCAGGCCCAGGCGCGCGACCGCGCGCACCCAGAGCGGGATCGACAGCGCGCCGGCCGCGAAATAGCTGGCGAGGAACAGCGGCTCGAAGCTCGGTGCCTGCAAGCGGTCGCGGATGAAAAACAGCACCAGCGTCGCCGGCACCGCGCTGGCAATGCCGTTGAACAAGTAGATCGCGAGCAGGCGCCGGAACGCGGGCGTGGCCCAGGGCAGCGCCAGCGACACCGCAGCCCGAGGCCCATCGCGCGACAGCGCCGGCTGCGGCGCACGCCACAGCAGCAGCGTGCCCGCGAACAACAACACCGCGAAGGCCAGCGTCGCAACACCGAGCCCGGCCAGCGAAGGCAACACGCTCGCCACCAGCACGCCCGCCAGCGCCAGCCCTTCGCGCCAGGCGACGATCCGCGCCCGCTGCGGCTCGTCGCCGCCGAGTCGCGCGCCCCAGGCCTGGTGGATCACGGTCACGG
>JANOVJ010000665.1:0-3941 GCA_031417295.1 bacterium
CGCTGGTGGTCCACGGCGCGCTCGACTACCGCGTGCCCGATGCCCAAGGCCTGGCCTACTACAACACGCTGAAGGCGCTGGGCGTCGATGCGCGGCTGCTGTGGTTCCCCGACGAGAACTCTGGGTCTTGAAACCGCGCAACAGCAAGCTCTGGTACGGCGAGTACTTTGGCTGGCTGAAGCGGCATGACGCGGGCGGCGTGGCAGGCCTCAAGCGCCCTCCTTGAGCGGCAGCAGCGCCGCCAACGGCACCGCCTGCACCCGCTCCGCCAGCGTGTAGCGCCTGTCGCCGGGATAAACCACATACAGCGCGTCGAGCGCCAGGTCTTGCAGCGCAATGCGCATCGACGGCGTCAGGTGCGGCGCGTCGGCGCGCTTGAATTCCACGCCGACGCGCCGGCCGTCCTTGAACATCAGCAGGTCGAGTTCCGCGCCCGCATGGGTGGCCCAGAAGAAGGCCTGGTCGGGCTGTGCAATGCGCAGCACCTGGTCGAGCGCGAAGCCTTCCCAGGAGGCGCCACTTTTCGGGTGGCGCGCCAGCGCCGCGGGGTCGGCAATGCCCAGCAATTCATGCAGGATGCCGGTGTCGCGCAGGTAGATCTTCGGTGCCTTGACCTGGCGCTTGCCGAGGTTGGCAAACCAGGGCTGCAACTGCCGCACCAGGTAGGCCTGCGTCAGCCAGTCGAGGTAGCGGCGCACCGTGCTTTCGTTGACGCCGAGCGAGCGCGCCGGGTCGGCGGCATTCCAAGTCTGGCCATGGTAGTGGGCCAGCATCGCCCAGAAGCGGTACAGCGCGGGCGCCGCGACGTTGAGGCCGAGTTGCGGCAGGTCGCGCTCGACCACGGTGCGGATGAACTCGCGCCGCCAGATGCGGCTGGCCTCGCCATCGCGCGCCGTGAACGAGCGCGGGAAGCCGCCGCGCCACCACAGCGCTGCAGCCTCGCCAGCCCCGGTTTCGGCGAGCGTGAAGCCGCCGGCCTCGATCGTCTCGACGCGCCCGGCCAACGACTCGCTCGACTGGCGCAGCAAGGCCGGCGACGCGCTGCCCAGCAACAGGAAGCGGGCCGGGTTGTCGGGCCGGTCGATGAGCACCCGCAACACCTTGAACAGCTCCGGCGCGTGCTGCACTTCGTCGATCACGACCAGGCCGCGCAAGTCCTTCAGCGCCACCATCGGCGTGGCGAGCTGAGCCACTACCTGCGGGTCTTCGAGATCGAACCAGTTCGGCGACCCGCCCCCCAGCAGCGCGCGGGCGAGCGTGGTCTTGCCCACCTGGCGCGGGCCGACCAGGGCCACCGCCGGGCTGCGCGCGAGGGCGGCGCGCACGGTCGATTCGAGGGCTGTGCGCTCAAGCATGACCGACAGTACATTGAAAATGCTGCTTTGTATACGGGATTTTCAAGGCCTTTATTGCCGGTTCCGATGGACGCACGGGACCGCAGGACCTATCCTTGAAGGCCTGAACCAGGAGAGCCCATGCGCGCGTGGACCGTTGACGCCGACGACATCCGCGTCGCAGAAGACTTCGACGAGTCGCTGCTCCACCGCACGCCGGAAATCGATGCCTTCCTCACCCCCGGGCGCGACGACAAGTTCATCGTAATCGGCACCAAGGGCTTCGGCAAGACGCTGCTGCTCAAGGCCAAGCGCATCCTCTACCAGCGCGAAGGCAACGCGATCTGCCTGCCGAGCGGCAACCTGCTCGACAAGCCAATCGGCGACAAGATCTTCAGCCGCGAGGCGATCGCGTTCTTCGCGGCGTCACCCTTGCCGTGGACGAAGGTCTGGCTCTCGGCCATTGCTGTCACCACGCTCAAGCACGTGGGCGCCACCGACGGGCTCAGCGTCAACCCGCGCCTCGGTGGCCTGATCGGAGACGCCCGGCTGCACGGCGTGATCGACCATTTCGTGCGCCTGCTCGACTTCACGCCGAGCGAGCTGCAGCGCTGCGCGACCGACACCGACGGCCACCTCGTGCCGCGGCTGCGCATGCTCAATTCGCCGCTCACGATCTTCATCGACGGCATCGACGAGTACTTCAACAAGCATGTCGAAGACCTGCCGGTGAACCCGAGCGTCACCGGCGAGCTGGCGCCCAACGTCTGGTACTTCTCGCAGCTCGGGCTGGTTGAGGTGGCGTACCAGTTGCGGCGCATCAACCACCATCTCAAGGTGTTCGCCGCGATCCGCAAGGAGGCTTATGCGCGCTTGCCGCAACGCACCGCGATGGTCCAGCAGTACCGGGGCAGCGCGGTCGACATCGTGTATTCGCCCGAGAGCCTGCGCGAGATCTTCGTCAACAACGTGCGGCTGGTGAAGAGCGAGCGCATGGTGCAGCCCGAGCGCGCGAAGGCGCATCCGCTCGAAGCCTTCCTCGGCCGCGCCAGCGTGACCGACACCTACACCCGCGAGGAAGAAGACGCCTTCGAGTACATCTGCCGCCACACTCTGCTGCGGCCGCGCGACTTGATGACGATCGGCGACCGGATCGGCGCGCTGCGGCCCGACGAACGGCGCAACGAACACCGGCTGAAGGAGGCCGTGAACCAGGCCTCGACCGAGATTGCGCACGAGTACCTGGCCGAGATCGCGCCCTACATCGGCGACCTGGAGCTCGAGCAGTTGTTCCACCGCCTGCCGGGCCACATCCTGAGCCGGGCCGAGGTCGAGGCGATCTTCGAGGAGCACAGCGCCGGCACCGGCGTGCCGCGCCACGTGTTCTGTGCGCTCTACCGCGTGGGCCTGCTCGGCTACGTGCAGCACGACCGGGTGCGCGGCGAGTGGCGGCAGCGCTTCCTGCGCCCCGGCGAGGCCACGCTCGAGCCCGACGGCGTGCTGCCGCGCGCCACGCACTACCTGCTGCACCCGGTGCTGTCCGACGTGGTCGGGCGCGTCAACCCGGCGTTTCTGCAGCGCGTCGACCGCGTCAACATCGTCGGCTACGACCGGCCCTGGCACGAGCCCGGCAACGTCGACCGCACGGCCGACCTGCGCACGCTGTGCGTGCTGAAGGCCGACGTGCACGGCTTCGGCAGCCTGATGCACGCCGGCGCCGACGGCCCGGTGCGCAAGGCGCTCGAAGGGGCGGTGGCGCGCTGGGCGCCGCCCGGTGCGATCTCCGAGACCGGGGCCGGCGACGCCGCACTCATCGCCGACGACGACCCGGTGGCCCTGGCGCAAACCGCGCGCCACCTGATGGACGAGGTGTACAACGTGCCCGGGCAGCCGCGGCTGCGCATCGCGCTGCACTACGGCGCGGTGCAGACGCGCCAGCGCACCACCGACCTGCGCAGCGTGATCGTCGGCGGCGAGGCGATTCTTTGTGCGTCGCGCGTGGAGCCGGTCGTCACGCCGGGGCAGATCTGGGCCACGGCGGAATTCCGCGAGCAGTTCCTGCAGCGGCCCTCGCTCTGGCGCACGGTGCCCATTGCGGGGCCGGCGGGAGACGAGCGCTTCAACGTCCGCAAGCAAGGCACCGAGGAACCCGATTTGTGGGTTCGCCTGTACCGCCTCGAATCCTGACCCGGCGGCTTTCACGCCGCCACTCCACCCCCATTCGGCCCGCGCGCTGCGCCCGCTACCATCGCGGCCACGATGTACAACAAGTTCTTCGGCCTGAAGCGCGCGCCTTTCTCGATCGCGCCCGACCCGCGCTACCTGTTCATGAGCGAGCGCCACCGCGAAGCGCTGGCGCATCTGCTCTACGGCGTGGGCGGCGGCGGCGGCTTCGTGCTGCTCACGGGCGAGATCGGCGCCGGCAAGACAACCGTGTGCCGCTGCTTCCTGGAACAGGTGCCGCGCAACTGCAATGTGGCCTACCTGTTCAACCCGAAGCAGACCGCCGAGGAACTGCTCGGCTCGATCTGCGACGAGTTTCGCATCCCGGCCGATCGCCCGGGCCCCGGCGCACCGACGGTGAAAGACCATGTCGATGCGCTGAAC
>JANOVJ010000666.1:0-4637 GCA_031417295.1 bacterium
CCTCGATGTGCCCGGCCGCCGTCGGGCTGGAGGACATCGCCAGCGGGGTGCTCGCGGCGGCGCTGTCGCGCCAGCGGCGCGGGCTGCTGGTGTGGTTCCGCCCGCAGAAGATGCAGACCGTGACCTGGGCCGGCAACCCGCACGACGAGCCGCAGGTTCCCGGCCCCCAAGGCCTGCGCCTGAGCCCGCGTGCCTCGTTCGAGATGTTCGTCGAGTCGGTGCGTGGGCGGTCCCTGCCCTGGTCGGGCATCGAGATCGACGCCGCGCTGCGCCTGCGCCTGCTGGTGCTGGAACTCGTGATCACGCGCGCCGAACGGCTCGCCGACCTGAACGCCGACCTTACGCGCAGCAACGAAGAGCTCGACGCCTTTGCTTACGTCGCTTCGCACGACCTGAAGGAGCCGCTGCGCGGCATCCACCGCTACGCGCACCAGTTGCTCGAAAGCGTTGAGGCGATCGGCGCTGACAACCGTCAGCGCGTTGAGAATCTGATGCGCCTGACGGTGCGCATGGACAGCCTGCTCGATTCACTGCTGCACTTCTCGCGCGTCGGCCGCATGGAACTGGAACTCGAGGACACCGACCTCAACGTAGTGCTCGAGGAGGCGCTGGAGATGATCGGCGCGCGCCGGCACGAGAGCCGCTGCAGCATCGGCATACCGCGCCGCCAGCCGAACGTGCAGTGCGACACGGTGCGCGTGCGCGAGATCTACAGAAACCTGGTGGCCAATGCGATGAAGTACAAGCGCCACGCCGATGCAAGCTTCGAGGTAGGCTACATCGCGGCGCAGGAGCCGGCCGGGCGCCCCAACGCCCCGGCCGAGACCGCCGGACAGGACGTCTTCTATGTCAAGGACGACGGCATCGGCATCGACCCTCGCCACCACGAACAGGTGTTCCGCATGTTCAAGCGCATGCACGGCCGCGACGACTACGGCGGCGGGGTCGGCGCCGGGCTGACCATCGTGCAAAAACTGGTGCAGCGCCACGGCGGGCGCGTCTGGCTCGACTCCGAGCTCGGTGTCGGCACCACGTTCTACTTCACGTTGCCGGGCTCGCCGGCGGGTGCGCAGTGATGGCCTTGCGGCACATCCTGGTGGTCGAAGATTCGGACGAGGACTTCGAGACCGTGCTGGACGCCGCCCGCCGCGCCGGCGTGCACCGACCGATCGTGCGCGCCGCTTCCGGGGACGAAGCCCTGCGCCTGCTGGGCAGTGCCGCGCGCGGCCGCGACGCGCTGCCGGCACTGGTGCTGCTGGACCTGAACACGCCGCGCGACGATGGCCGCGAAGCGCTGCGCGCGATCCGCGACGACACCACGCTCGACACGTTGCCGCTGGTGGTGCTGAGCGCCTCGGCCAACCCGCGCGACCTCGCGTACTGCTACACCCACGGCGCCAATGCCTACCACGTCAAGCCGGTCGATCACGCGGCCCACCTAAAGGTGCTGCAGCAGATCTTCGCCTACTGGCTCGGCAGCGTCGTGCTGCCCGCCTGACCCCGCCCAAACCCGATGGCTCAACGCGCCTGGCACATCCTGCTGATCGAGGACAGCGCGGAAGATCGCGCCGACATGCGACAGATGCTGCTGCGCGGCGGCGACCGGCGCTATGTCTTCAGCGAGGCCCGGCTCGGCGCCGCTGGCGTGCGCCAGGTGCTCGAGCTGACGCACGGGCCGGTCGATTGCGTGCTGCTCGACCACGACCTGCCCGACATGGACGCGCCCGAGGTGCTGGCCGCCTTGTGCCAAGGCGCCGACATGGCGCCGTGCCCGGTGGTGGTGATCACCGGCACCGCGGGCGAAGACGGGCGCCGCCTGCTGAACGCCGGTGCGCAGGACCACATCGGCAAGCGCTGGACCAGCGCCGCGAGCCTGACACGCGCAGTCGAAAACGCCATCGAACGTTTTGCGATGCTGGTCGAGCGCCGACGCACCGAAGCGGCCCTGCGCACGTCCGAAGAACGCTACCGGGCACTGTTCAATTCGATCGACGCAGGCTTTGCGATCTTCGAGATGATCTTCGACGTGCACGGAGCCGCCGTCGACGCACGCTGCCTGCAGGTCAACCCGGCCTTCGCACGACAGACGGGTTTCGCCCACCCCGAAGGCCGCACGCTGCACGATCTGCTGCCCGACATCGAAACGCGCTGGCTCGAGGCCTGCGGGGCGGTGGCCCTGACGGGCACGCCGCTGCGGCTGGAGCGCCGCGACGAGCCGATGCAGCGCTGGTTCGACGTCCACGCCTTCCGCCTGGGTGAGCCGCAGGCGTGCCAGCTCGCGGTGCTGTCCAACGACGTCACCGAGCGCAAGCAGATCGAACTGGCGCTCTTCGCCGCCAAGGCCGAGGCCGAAAGGGCCAACCGGGCGAAGTCGGACTTCCTGCTCGGCATGAGCCATGAGTTGCGCTCGCCACTGAGCGCCATGCTCGGCTTCACCCAGCTGATCGAAGCCGGCACGCCCGCGCCCACCGCGTTGCAGCAGGACAGCGTGCAGCAGATCCTGCGCGCCGGCTTGTACCTGCTGGGGCTGATCAACGAGATCCTCGACCTGACGGCCGTCGAGTCCGGCAGGCTCGCGCTGTCGTCGCAGGCGGTGTCGCTGAACGAGGTGCTCGACGACTGCCGGGCCATGATCGATCCGCAGGCGCAAAGCGCCGGCGTGGGCCTGCACTTCCCGCCTCTGGAAAAACCTTGTCGGGTGCAAGCCGACGCCACGCGGACCAAGCAGGTGCTGCTGAACCTGCTGACCAATGCCATCAAGTACAACCACAGCGGCGGCCGGGTCGATGTGCGCTGCGCCGAGGCTCCCGGCCAGCGGGTGCGCGTGAGTGTCGAGGATACCGGCCACGGCCTGTCGGCAGGGCAGATCGCGCAACTCTTCGAGCCCTTCAACCGGCTCGGCCAGGAATCCGGAAGCGCACCGGGCACCGGCATCGGTCTGGTGATCAGCAAGCGTCTGGTCGAGCTGATGGGCGGGTCCATCGGCGTCGACAGCGCGGTCGGCGCGGGCAGCTGTTTCTGGATCGAGCTCGATGCGGCGCCGACGCTGGATTGGTCAGGCCCGCAGGCGCGCACGGTGTTGTGCATCGAGAACGATGCGGCGCGTCTGCAGCAGATCGAAGAGCTGCTCGCCCGCTGGCCCGACGTGTGCCTGCTGCGCGCCGCTGACATCGGCGCCGGCGTCGAGATCGCGCGCTCGGCCCGGCCCGACGCGATCCTGATCGGTGTTGCCGCGCAGGACCCGAGCGCCCTGCGGGCCCTGCGGCGTCTGGCCAAGGACCCCGCCACGGCGCACATTCCGCTCATCGCGGTGGGGGCCGACGCTGTGCCGCACGATGTGGCAAGCGGCCTGGCGGCGGGCTTCTTCGACTACCTTACGCGCCCATTGGAGAGCGAGGCGTTCGGACGCGCGCTCGATTCGGCCTTTCAACGAACCCACCCGGTCGGCCCTCGTGCGACCGCCGAGGAGAACTCCTGATGCTGACCAACGCCGACCTGCTGAACGCCAGGATCCTGATCGTCGACGACCAGCCGGCCCACGTGCACCTGCTCAAGCGCCTGCTGGACGATGCGGGCTACCTGAACGTGGCCAGCTCGATGGAGCCGCAACAGGTCTGCGCGCTGCACCGCGAGCACCGCTACGACCTCATCCTGCTCGACCTGCAGATGCCCGTTCTGGACGGCTTCGGCGTCATGGAGGCGCTGCAGGTCGATGCCGGCGGCAACACCGTTCTGCCGGTGATCGCGCTGACCGCGCAGCCCGGGCACAAGCTGCGCGCGCTGCAGGCCGGGGCCCGCGACTTCATCGACAAGCCGTTCGATATGGTCGAAGTCAAGCTCCGCATCCACCACATGCTCGAGGTGCAACTGCTCTACAACATGCTGGACGCCCACAACCAGGCGCTGGAGCGCACCGTGGAGGAACGCACGGCGGCCTTGCAGGAAAGCGAAGTCCGCTTCCGCAGCCTGACCGAACTGGCCGTCGACTGGTACTGGGAGCAAAACGACAAGGGCGAGATCACACGGTCTTCCGGCCCGGTGCTGGACATGCTGAGCCACCGTGACGCCGCATCGGACGCCGCGGCCGGCGTCGGCCCGGGCGCCACCTGGGACAGCGCCGGGCCCTGGAGGAGGAGATCGCCGCGTGCCGGTCATTTCTCGACGTCGTCGTTCACCGGCTGCGCGCCGACGGCTCACCCCAGCAGTTCAGGATCAGCGGCGAGCCCATGTTCGACAGGGCCTGCCGCTTCACCGGCTACCGCGGTGTCGGCACCGAAGTGTTGCCGGAAGGCCTGCGGAGGTGAGCCGTCGGGCGGCCACGCAGCGGTCCGTCGCACACCGCCATGACGACACGAGCACGGCGACCCGATCGTCAAGCCGGTGCCGTGATGGCGTGGTACCAGGCCACGCCCTGGGCGTCGGCCTCGCGCACCACCTCGCCCCGGTACATCAGGTAGTTCAGGCAGGCCAGGCTCTCGCCGGTGGCCATGCCGAGTAGCGGCACGTCGGCCTCGCCGATGGCACGCGCGAACAGCGCGCCGAACACGTCGACCGCGCGCTTGCGTTCCTGCAGCGAGCGGCGCAGCCGTTCCAGCGAACGTTCCTGCCCATTGGCCAGCGCGTCGATGCGCGCGTGC
>JANOVJ010000667.1:0-2135 GCA_031417295.1 bacterium
GCCCGGCCGGGACAGCGGCCCGGCAGCGGCCAGGGCGGCGCGGGCGTGGATGTAAAATCGGCAGCTTTCGCGGCGCAGCGTGCCTTGGATTCCGGCCGTTTCGCCCCAGCTAGCTCTGAGGCTGTGGCGCCTTTGGCGCCGCCCAGCGCTCGCTCACCCCAAGGCCCGATCCTCCTCCTCCCCGCCGCCGGCTCGTTGCTGGCGACCCGGCTGGAACGGCCCTTGTTCCGTCTCCACCCAAACCCGCCGCCGCATGTTGCCCAAGCTTCTCACCTCCATTTTCGGTAGCCGCAACGACCGCCTGCTCAAGACGTATCGCCAGGCTGCGCAAAGCGTGAACGCGCTCGAGGCGCAGTTTGAGCAACTCGACGATGCCACGCTGCAAGCCAAGACGGGCGAGTTCCGCCAGCGCGTCGCTGCCGGCGAGACGCTCGATGCGCTGCTGCCCGAAGCTTTTGCGGTAGTGCGCGAGGGCAGCAAGCGGGCGCTGAAGATGCGCCACTTCGACGTCCAGTTGATGGGCGGCATGACGCTGCACAACGGCAAGATCGCCGAGATGCGCACCGGCGAAGGCAAGACGCTGATGGCCACGCTGCCGGTCTACCTGAATGCGCTGGCCGGCAAGGGTGTGCATGTGGTGACCGTCAACGACTATCTGGCCCAGCGCGACGCCGAGTGGATGGGCCGGCTCTATACCTTCCTCGGCCTGAGCGTCGGGGTGAACCTGCCGCAGATGTCGCGCGCGCAGAAGCAGGCCGCCTACGCGGCCGATGTGACCTACGGCACCAACAACGAGTTCGGCTTCGACTACCTGCGCGACAACATGGTCCAGGATGTGGCCGACCGGGTGGCGCGCGGCCTCTCGTACGCCATCGTCGACGAGGTCGACTCGATCCTGATCGACGAGGCGCGCACACCGCTGATCATCAGCGGCCAGGCCGAGGACCACACCGAGCTCTACGTGAGCATCAACGCGGTCGTGCCGAAGCTGAAGAAGCAGATCGGCGAGCTCGACCTGCGCACCGGCGAGGGCGTGATCGACCCGGGCGATTTCACGGTCGATGAGAAAAGCCACCAGGTGTTCCTGACCGAAGACGGGCACGAGAACGCCGAACGCCTGCTCGGCGAAGCCGGTTTGCTGGCCGAAGGCGCGAGCCTGTACGACCCGGCGAATATCACGCTGATGCACCACGTGTACGCCGCGCTGCGGGCGAAGCATCTGTACCACCGCGACCAGCATTACGTGAACCAGAACGGCGAGATCGTGATCGTCGACGAGTTCACTGGCCGCCTGATGACGGGCAGGCGCTGGAGCGACGGCCTGCACCAGGCGGTGGAGGCCAAGGAAGGGGTGAAGATCCAGAGCGAGAACCAGACGCTCGCGTCGATCACGTTCCAGAACTACTTCCGCATGTACGGCAAGCTCTCTGGCATGACAGGCACCGCCGACACCGAGGCCTACGAATTCCAGGAAATCTACGGCCTGGAAACGGTGGTGATCCCGCCCAACAAGCCGACCATCCGCAAGGACGAACTCGACCTCGTCTACAAGACCTCGCGCGAGAAGTTCGAGGCGGTGATCGAGGACATCCGCGATTGCCACACCCGCGGCCAGCCAGTGCTCGTGGGCACGACCTCGATCGAGAACTCGGAGCTGATCTCGGGCCTGCTCGACAAGGCCCAACTCCAGCACGCGGTGCTCAACGCCAAGCAGCACGCCAGGGAAGCCGAGATCGTGGCCCAGGCCGGGCGGCCGGGGGTGATCACGATCGCGACCAACATGGCTGGCCGCGGCACCGACATCGTGCTCGGCGGGAACGTTGAAAACCAGATCAAGATCATCGATGCCGATGGCTCGGTGAGCGACGAAGACAAGCGCTCGCGCGCCGCGAAGTTGCACGACGAATGGCAGGGCCTGCACGACAGCGTGAAGGCGCAGGGCGGGCTGCGCATCATCGCCACCGAGCGCCATGAGTCGCGGCGCATCGACAACCAGTTGCGCGGCCGCTCGGGCCGCCAGGGCGACCCGGGTTCGTCGCGCTTCTACCTGAGCCTGGACGACTCGCTGATGCGCATCTTCGCCGGCGACCGGGTGCGCTCGATCATGGAGCGGCTGAAGATGCCCGACGGCGAGG
>JANOVJ010000668.1:0-2414 GCA_031417295.1 bacterium
TCGCCAGGCTGTTGGCCTCCAGGCACCACTCGCTGGGCCAGCTCTTGGCGATCGGGGTCAGCATCTCCAGCAGCAGGCCGGCTTCGGCGGCGGCGTCGGGACCACCGGTGTGCAGCTCATCGACCAGCCGCGCGCAGTACAACTCCAGCGCCAGCGCGCCTTCGCAATAGCTCTTCTGCGCCAGCAACATGCGCTTGATGTCGGCATGGCGGATGATCGGAATCTGCGGCTGCGAAGCGTCCTTGCCACCCGTGCCCCCAGCGCCACCGGGCGACGCCTGTACCGCGCGGCCCTGCGGCCGGTCCTTCGCATACGCGAGGCTGGCTTCGTAGCCCGCATAGCCCAGCATCGCCGCGCCCAGACCGACGGCGATGCGCGCCTCGTTCATCATGTGGAACATGCAGCGCAGGCCGTCACCGGGCTGGCCGACGAGGTAGCCGATGGCACCCGCGCCGCCGCCGTCCAATCCAGCGTTGGTGCCGGCCCGAACCGGGTGCTTGCCTTCGCCGAAGTTCAACAGCGTGTTCGGGATGCCGCGATAGCCGAGCTTGTGGTTCAGGCCTGCCAGCGCCACATCGTTGCGTTCGCCGGTGAGTTGGCCGTCGGTATCGACCAGCTTCTTCGGCACGATGAAGAGCGAGATGCCCTTGGTGCCGGCGACGAGCTTGCCGTCCGGGCCGGGGATCTTGGCCAGCACGAGGTGGATGATGTTCTCGGTGAGCTCGTGCTCGCCGTTGGAGATCCACATCTTGTTGCCGCGCAGCCGAAAGCGCGGGCCGAGCGGTTCGGCCGCGAAGTCATCGCCATCCGGCGTGGCGCGGGTCGCAACGTCCGACAGGCTCGAGCCGGCCTGCGGCTCCGACAGGCACATCGTGCCGGCGAAGCGGCCGTTGAATTCGTTGTGGGCGAACACGGCCTTCTGCAGATCGGTGCCGTGCGCCATCAACAGGTTCGCGTTGCCACTGGTGAGCATGGCGCCGCCGCCGACGCCCACCGTGGCCTTGGCGAAGAAGGCGTTGGCGGCCATCTCGACCACGCAGGGCAACTGCATTCCGCCGATGTCGTAGTCCTGCGCGGCCGCCAACATGCCCGACTCGGCGTAGGCGCGCGCCGCCGCGTGGCTGGCCTCGGGCAGGTGCACTTTCTCGCCGTCGAACCAGGGTTCCTCGGTGTCGGCGAGGCGGTTGTACGGCGCGAACTTGTCGGCGGCGAGCTTCTCGCAGATGTCGAGCACCGAGCCGAAGGTCTCGCGTGAGTGGTCGGCGAAACGCGGGCGCTGCGCGAGCGTCTCGACGGCGAGCCAGTCGTGGAGCAGAAAGTCGAGCGTCGTTCGCATCGTCGTCATGTCATCGCTTCAACAAAAGAGAAGTCAAACCAGGTTCTTCTGGCTGATCACCGCCATCGTCGCGCTGACCTTGGCAACCAGTTGCTGCTTGCCGGCCGCGATGCAATACAGCTCGGACTCGACAAACGAGAACTGCTTGCCCGGCTTGATGACCCGCCCATGGCACACCAGCCGTTCGCCCAGCGCCGGGCGAAGCAGGCTGATCTTCAACTCGACCGTGACGACGAAAGTGCCCTCGGCCGCCTGTGTCTGCGCCGCCGCGCCAGCCGTGTGATCGGCCAGCGTCGTCATCACGCCGGCATGAACCTGGCCGCTGTGCTGCAGATGGCCGGGCCGCACGACGAGCGACGTGCTGCACTCGCCGTCGGCCACGGCGTCGAGTTCGACCCCGAGGTCGGTGACGAAGGCCGCGCGGCGGAAGAACGCGCGGTAGGTCTCGATGTCGGGAGGCGTCTTCATCATCGTCACGCAGCCGCTGCCGTCACAGCACCTCGAACACGCCGGCCGCGCCCATGCCGCCGCCGATGCACATCGTGACGACCACGCGCTTCGCACCGCGGCGCTTGCCTTCGATCAGAGCGTGGCCGGTGAGGCGCTGGCCGCTCACGCCATACGGGTGGCCGACCGCGATCGCGCCACCATTCACGTTGAGCCGGTCCATCGGAATGCCCAGCGTGTCGGCGCAGTACAGCACCTGCACCGCGAAGGCTTCGTTGAGTTCCCACAGGTCGATATCGGCGACCGTGAGCCCCAGACGCTTCAGCACCTTCGGCACCGCGAACACCGGGCCGATGCCCATCTCGTCGGGCTCGCACCCGGCCACCGCGAAGCCAAGAAAACGGCCCAGCGGCTTCAGCCCCTTCTGCTCGGCCAGCTTCTCGTGCATCAATACGCAGGCACCGGCGCCGTCGCTGAACTGGCTGGCGTTGCCGGCGGCGATCACGCCGCCCGGGAACACCGGCTTGATGCCGGCGGCCGCTTCGTACGTGGTGCCCGGGCGCAGGCCTTCGTCGGCCTTGATCGTGACTTCCTTGGTGCGCAGGCCCATTACCGCGTCGGCGACGCCGGC
>JANOVJ010000669.1:0-7479 GCA_031417295.1 bacterium
CGGGCGCGGGCGGTGGCGGGGGGGGCGACGGTGGCGATGCGAGCACTGCGGCGCGCCCCCGCGGCGCACGCTTGGCCGGCGGCCGGGGCTCCGCCACAGCTTTTGCCGACGCCTTGGCTTTGCCGTGCCGCAGATCGACAAAGCTGTCGTACACCGGCTTGGCGTCGTCGCCGGTCTTGCCTTCCTGACCGATGCCTTCGACGCGGCAGCCCTTTTCGCGCAGGCGGATCACGAGCGGCGCGAAATCGGAGTCGGACGAGACGATCACCACCACATCGGGCCGCTCGGACACCACCAGGTCGAGCGCATCGACGGCGAGCGCGATGTCGGTCGAGTTCTTGCCGGTCGAGAGGTTGACGATCGGCCGGATCGACAAGCGCTTGAAGAGTTGCAGGTTCTTCAGCGCCGACTCGGCGGTGCAGTAGGCACGCCGCACATGGATCGCGCCGTGGTCATCGAGCACTCGCCGGAACGCCTGCTCGACCACATCGGCCGAGACGTTGTCGGCATCGACGAGCAGCATCACGCGCGGGTCCGGCTTCATGTGAGTCTCCAGTTCAGGGTTTCGCCGCCACGCAGCGGCTTGAGTTGGGCCTCGCCGAAGGGCAGCGTTTCGGGCAGCGTCCACGGCTCTTTGCACAAAGTCACCGTGCCGGCATTGCGCGGCAAACCGTAGAAGGCCGGGCCGTTGAAGCTGGCAAAGGCTTCGAGCCGGTCGAGCGCACCGGCCGCCTCGAAGGCCTCGGCGTACAGCTCCAGGGCCGTCAACGCGGTGTAGCAGCCGGCGCAGCCCACGGCGTGCTCTTTGAGTTGCGCCGGGTGCGGCGCGCTGTCGGTGCCGAGAAAGAACTTGTCGCTGCCCGAAGTGGCGGCCTCAACCAGCGCACGCCGATGTTCTTCGCGCTTCAACACCGGCAAGCAATACCAGTGCGGGCGAATGCCGCCAAGGAAGATCGCATTGCGGTTGTACAGCAGGTGGTGCGCCGTGATCGTGGCGCCGACAAAGCGATCGGCCTGCTGCACATACTGCACCGCCTCGCGCGTGGTGATGTGCTCGAACACGACTTTCAGTTCGGGGAAGTCGCGCCGCAGCGGGATCAGCTTGGCGTCGATGAAAGCCTTCTCGCGGTCGAACAGGTCGATCGCTGGATCGGTCACTTCGCCGTGCACCAGCAACGGCAGGCCTTCGCGCTGCATCGCTTCGAGGGTGCGGTACGTCTTGCGCAGATCGGTCACGCCGGCATCGCTGTTCGTCGTCGCGCCGGCCGGGTAGAGCTTGACGGCAACCACGCCAGCCGCTTTCGCGCGGCTGATTTCAGCGGGCGGCAGCGTGTCGGTGAGGTAGAGCGTCATCAGCGGCTCGAACGCCACGCCTTCGGGCACCGCAGCGCGAATGCGCTGGCGGTACGCCACGGCAAGCGCTGCGGTCGTGATGGGCGGCTTCAGGTTCGGCATCACGATCGCGCGGCCGAACTGGCGTGCCGTGTGCGGCACCACGGCCGCCAGCGCAGCGCCATCGCGCAGGTGCAGATGCCAGTCGTCGGGGCGGGTGATCGTGAGCTGCTCGGGCATGGCGGCGATTCTCGCATCGCGCTGTGGCCGCCAGCCCGCGCGCGGAGCAACGCGGATCAACGCGCGTCAGCGCGGTTCAAGCCAGCGCGAGCGGCTAGCGCAGTTCGTGCCCGGTGCGAGCGGTGAAGCGCTTCAGGTCTTCCGGCGTGTCGATGTCGATCCGGAAGCGCGCGTTGTCGGTGTCGAACCAGTCCACACGCTCGGGGTGCGCTTCGCGCCAGCGGCGGCAGGCGGCATTGGCTTCGCCGGTCAGCCAGTCGTCGCGCAGCGCGGCGTCGAACATCACCGGGTTGCCCGGCTCGCCGGCAACGCGCGGCACCACCATCGCCGCCTCGCCGCGCTTTTGCTTGAAGGCGCCGATCAGCGCGCTGATGTCTTGCGCGTTGACGAGCGGCTGGTCGGCCAGCGCGACGATCACCGCGTCGAGCTTGCCCGCCAGCGCCTGCAGGCCGATGCGCACCGACGAGGCCTGGCCGTCGTCGGGGGAAGGGTTGCGCGCCAGCGTGACCGGGAAGTCGCGCACCGCGGCTTCGATGGCCTCGGCGTGGTGGCCGAGCACCACCACCACCTCATCGACGCCAGCGCCAGACAGCGCGATCAACTGGCGCCGGATCAACGGCACGCCGCCGAGTTCGAGCAGCGACTTCGGCCGATTTCCGAGCCGGCTGCCCGAGCCCGCGGCAAGCAGCACCGCGCCGACCACGAGGCGCGAGTAGAGCCCGCCACCACCTTTGAGCAGGCAGCCCACGCTAGCTGCCGCAGCAGGAGGTCTTGACTGCCGGCAAGGGCGGCAGTTCGGCCGCCGGCCCGCCGCAGCACGACGCCATGGCCGCGCCGCCTGCGGGCATCGGCACGGCGGCAGCCGCAAACGCGGCTGCGGGCTCGACCACCGGCGCCCTCGCCGCGCGCCGGTGCGACACCACCGCGGCCAGCACCGACAGCGCGATTTCCTCAGGCGTCGTCGCCGGCATCGGGTAGCCGGCGGGGGCGACGATCGCGCCGACCGCGGCCGCATCGGAACCCGAGGCGACGAGCGAGGCCTTCAGCACCTGGGCCTTCTTTGCGGAGGCAACGAACGACACCTGGCGCGCCTGCAATGCGAGCGCAAGCCGCAATGCCTGCACATCACGCCGGCCCTGCGTCGCGACCACCACCCAGGCGCCGGGCGCAATCTGCGACGCGGCCTGGGCAAGCTCGTCGCTCGCGATCACGCGCTGCGCATCAGGGTACGCCGCGGCGTCGGCCTCGTGCGCGACCAGCGTGACGCCGAAGCCGACCCGCGGCGCGAGCTGGGCCAGGCTCTGCGCCACCGGCGAGGCGCCGATGACGACCAGTTGCGCCTGCGGCAGCACCGGGTCGACAAACAGTTCCAGCGTACCGCCGGAATGGCAGGCCATGCCGAACTCCAGCACGTCTCCAAGATCCTTCTCGTGGCCTTCATCAGCGGGCGCGATGCGGATCATCCGCGCGCGGCCATCGGCCAGCGCCTGCCGCACCGTTCGCAGCACCGCCGGCTGCGCGCAGCCGCCGCCAACCCAGCCGCGCAACTGGCCGTCGGCGGTGACGACGGCCTTGTCGCCTGGCCGCGCCGAGGCAGGTGCCAACGCGCGGACCACGCTGACCAGCGCATACGGCGTTCCGGCCTGTTGCAGGCGCTGGGCGGTGGCGAAAACAGTGTCGGCGGTGTTCATGAAAACTCCTTTGCGGCGTTCAACGCAAGTGATCGGCCACGGCAGCCAGGTCGCGCAGGCTGTTCAGACGCAGGAAGCGCTCGACCAGACCGCCCTGCGCAAGCACCGCCTGCAGGGCCTGCGAAGCCGGTGGATTCGGCGACGGATGAAACCAGTGGATGCGCGCGCCGCGCGAACGCACCCGCACCAGCTCTTCGGCCAGGCGCTGCGGCGCGTCGGCGTCGAAGCCGTCCGACAGCACCCAGACCCGCGCGTTGCGCGTGAGCTGCGCCCGCGCATGCACGGCGTGGAAATCGGCCAGGCTGGTCGCGATGCGGGTGCCGCCGCCGAAGCCGGCGGTGACGGCGTTGACCTTCTCCTGCACCGCCGCGGAATCGCTCTTGAGCAGCGGCGTCACTTCGGCGAGCCGGGTGTGGAACACGAACACGCGCGCGTTCATCGCCGTGACGAAGGCGCGCGCGATGCGCAGGAAGAGTTGCGCATGCGTCTCCATCGACCGGCTCACATCGACCAGGATGAACAGGCGCGGCTTCTCGCGCCGGGGCGCGCGCCACACCGGGTGGATCGGCAGGCCGCCGGTGCGCAGGCTGGCGCGCAAGGTGCGGCGCACGTCGAGCCGACGGCCGGTGGGGTGGTCGCGCCAGCGCCGGGTCAGGCGGCGGCGCAGGCGCTGGGCGACATGCTCGGCCAGGCGTTCGAGCTCGGCCAGGTCTTGCGGCAGCCATTGCGACAGCGAGCGGTCGTGCAGCGCGTCGGTGCGGCTGGCGCCACCCTGGGCGCGCGACAAGCCAGAGTCATCGGGTTCGACAGCTGCTGCGCTTTGCAACGCGGCATCGGCCGTGCTGGTACGGGCCGGCGGCGCGCTGCCCGCCAGGCCGTCATGCAGGCTCTTCACGAGCTGCTGCAGGTTGCGGCTCGGTCGCGTCTGCCCGCTGAGCTTGGCGCTGCCCTTCGTCCGCCCGGGATGCCAGTAGCGCTCGAACAAGTCGGGCCAGCGCCGCCAGTCGCCCGCGTCATGACAGGCAATCGAGCGCCAAGCCGCGTCGAGCCGGGCCGCACGTTCGACCGGCACGCGCAGCGCAGCGCTCACCATCGCCTGCTGTTCGGCGATGCCGACGGTGAGGCCGTGGTCGCGCAGCAGTGCGGCAAAGCCGGCAATCGACTCCAGGGGTTGCGCCCCGGTGTTCATGTCGGTTGCGCCGCCTTCTCGGCCACGCCCACCGTGCGCCGGCCTTCGATCAACTGGCGCACCCGTTCCTCGCCAAGCTGGAACCGGTCTTCGCGGGTCTTCAGCAGGCAGGCCAGCGTGCCGGTGAGCGCGTGCGGGTCGTCGGGCAGCGCCTTGAAGTCGAGCCGGTGCAGCGCACGCACCCAGTCCAGCGTCTCGGCCACGCCGGGCTTCTTGGCGAGGTCTTCGCGCCGCAGCCGCTGCACGAAGGCAACCGCCTGCTCGACCAGCGCGCTCTCGGCCTGCGGCAAGGTGGCACGAACGATCGCGATCTCGCGCGCCAGCGTCGGGTATTCGAGGTAGTGGTACAGGCAGCGGCGGCGCAGCGCGTCGGACAGCTCGCGCGTGCCGTTGCTCGTCAGCACCACCTGCGGGATGTGCTTCGCGTGCACGGTGCCGAGCTCGGGCACGGTGATCTGGTAGTCGGCCAGCACTTCGAGCAGGAAGGCCTCGAAGGCTTCGTCGGCACGGTCGATCTCGTCGATCAGCAACACGCAGGGTTGGTCGCTCGAGATGGCCTGGAGCAAGGGGCGTTCGAGCAGGTAATCGCGCGCGAACAGGTCGGCTTCGTTCAGCGCCGGCCGCCAGGCCGCCCCAAGGCCCGCGCTGCTCCCCTCGGGGGGCGGGCGCGAAGCGACCTTGGGGTCGTCAATGACCTTCTCCGGCTGCGTCTCGTGCAGCCGGATCGCGAGCAACTGTCGGCCGTAGTTCCACTCGTAGGCGGCCTGAGACAGGTCGAGCCCTTCGTGACATTGCAGGCGCACCAGGCGCTGGCCTCGGGCGAGCGCCAGCGCGGTGGCAAGGGCGGTCTTGCCGACACCCGCATCGCCTTCGATCAGCAGCGGCCGCTGCAACTCGCTGGCGAGCCACAACGTCGTCGCCAATGCTTCATCGGCGATATAGCCGGCGCGGTGCAGCGCTTCGCGAAGCTCCGCTTCGGACATCGCTGCTTCAATCAAGCCGGCCGCTTGCCGAACAGGCCTGCGACCCAGCCCTTGACCAGACCCCACAGCAACGCCAGTGCGTTGATCTCGTTCGGCTTGGCGGGTACGGCAGGCGCGGCCGCCGAAGACGGCTCGACAGCCGCCTGCGCCTCGCCCGCCACCCCCGGCGCCGGCAGCGCCGCCGCCGCGGCACGAAAGTTGTCGGCGAACTGCAGCAGCAGCATCTCCGACACCTGCACCATCATCCGCCCGCCGAACTGCGCGAACTTGCCGTTGACGATCACGGCCGCCTGGCCAACGAGCACCGACGTGCCGGGTGTGTCGCCCGCCTCCACCGTGGCCGTCAGATTCATCGACGCCGACGAGCCGCTGCGGTCCGCGCCCTTGCCCAGCAGTTGCAGCATCCGCTTGCTCTCGTCGAGCGCCAGCACCTCGATGTCGCCCGCGAAGGCCGCATTCGCCGGGCCCACCTTGACCTTGACACTGCCCTTGTAGTGCGTCGCGTCCACCTGCTCGGTGATGGCCGCGCCGGGCATGCAGCCGGCCGTTGCGGGCACGTCGCGCAACACCGCCCAGGCGCGCGCGGCGTCCACTTCCAACGGGTAGCGCTTGTCGAGTTTGACTTCCATCGTTTGCCTTGTTCAGAGCGCGACGCCGCTCTGCTTCAACTGCTGCCAGACACGGTACGCACTGTGAGGCATAACCATGTGCTTGACGCCAAGATGGGCAAAGGCATCGACCACCGCCGAGGTAAAGGTCGGGATCGAGCCGACGTGCGGCGACTCGGCCACGCCCTTGGCGCCGATCGGATGATGTGGCGACGGCGTGACCGTGTGGTCGGTTTCCCACTTCGGCGTTTCCACGGCGGTGGGCAGGAAGTAGTCCATCAACGTGTTGCCCATCAGGTTGCCCTGGGCGTCGAACGGCATCTGCTGGCCCATCGCAACGGCATAGCCTTCGGTCAGGCCGCCGTGGATCTGGCCTTCGATGATCATCGGGTTGATGCGCGTGCCGCAGTCGTCGAGCGCGTAGAAGCGGCGCACCTTGGTTTCGCCAGTGCCGCGGTCGATGTCGACCACGCAGAGGTAGATGCCGAACGGGAAGGTGAAGTTGGGCGGGTCGTAGTAGTGCACCGCTTCGAGCCCCGGCTCCAGCCCCGGCGGCGCCTGGTGGTAAGCGGCCCAGCAGATGTCTTTCATCGACTTGAACTTCGCGTCGTCGCCCTTGACCTTGAAGCGATCGATCTCCCAATCGAGATCGTTCTCGCCGACTTCGAGCAGGTGTGCGGCGATCTTGCGCGCCTTGGCGTGGATTTTTCGCGCCGCCAGCGCGATGGCGGCGCCGGCGACAGGCGTCGAACGCGAGCCGTAGGTACCCAGACCGTAGGGCGCGGTGTTCGTGTCGCCCTCTTCGACCTGTATCACTTCGGACGGGATGCCGAGTTCGGTCGCGATGATCTGTGCGTACGTCGTCGCATGCGCCTGGCCGGTCGAGATGGTGCCCATGCGGGCGATGGCGCTTCCGGTCGGGTGAACGCGAATCTCGCATGAGTCGAACATGCCGACACCGAGGATGTCGCACATCTTGCTCGGCCCGGGGCCTACCAGTTCGGTGATGGCGACGAGGCCGATGCCCATCAACGTCGGGCAGTTCGGGTCGGCGCGCTTGGTGGCTTGTTCGGCGCGCAGGCCCTTGTAGTCGCAGGCCGCGAGCACCTTGTCGAGGGCCGTCTGGTAGTCGCCCGAGTCGTACTCGAAGCCGAACGCGCTGGTGTACGGGAACTGTTCCTTGCGGATGAAGTTGCGGCGCCGGATCTCGGCCTTGTCGATGCCCAGCTTCTGCGCAAGGATGTCCACCAGGCGTTCGATGACGTAGACGGCTTCGGTGACGCGGAACGAGCAGCGGTAGGCCACGCCCCCTGGCGCCTTGTTCGTGTAGACGCCCTTGACGCTGCAGTACGCCGCGGGGATGTCGTACGAGCCCGAGCAGATGTGGAACATCCCGGCCGGAAACTTGGTCGGGTCGGCACACGCGTCGAAGGCAC
>JANOVJ010000670.1:0-3752 GCA_031417295.1 bacterium
ATCGCGATCACGGCCTGGTCGGCAAAGGTCTTGAGCAGGTCGAGTTGGCGCTGCGGCGTTTGGCCGGCATCGGGCCAGGCGACGTGGATGGTGCCCATCGGCACGCCGTCCTTGAGCATCGGCGCGGCGATCATGCGCCGCCAGCCGCCCGCGCGCGACAGCGGCGCCAACGCATACTGGCGGTCATCCTGCGTGTCCTCCACCGCGATCGTCTGCCGCGTCAGCATCACGCGACCGGCGAGTGAGTGCTCATCGATCGGGATGGGGTAGGTGGTCGCGGCGCGCTCAATGGCTTCGGGCGACCAGTTGCGCGTGGCAGCCAGGTGGATCAGGCTGCCGTCGCTGCGCAGGATGGCCATGTTCCTGGGCTGGAAGAGGCGCATGCCGCAGTCCATGATGACCTCGAACACGGGCGCCACGTCGACGGGCGATTCGCTGATCACACGCAACACCTCGCTGATCGCGGTCTGGTATTCGAGCGATTCGCTCAGCTCCTCGGTTCGCTCTTCGACTTTGCGCAGCGCCTGCTGGGTTTCGTTGAACAACCGTGCGTTCTGGATCGCGATCACGGCCTGGTCGGCGAAGGTCTGGAACAGCGCCTTGTCCTTGTCCGCCATCGAGCCCGCCGCGGCGCGCGCCACCCAGAGGGCGCCGATGCCCTTGCCGGCCAGCACCATCGGCGCAAACGCGATCGAGCGGGCATGGCCGATGCGACAGGCGGCGACCACTTCGTCCGGCACGCCCTGCTGGTCGATGTCGGGGTAGTCGAGCACCGCGCCGCGCAGCTTTAGCCGCGTGCCGCCGCTGCGTGTCGGCGCGATGGCGAAGTGCTGCGCCAGCGCGTCGCCGTCGAACTCGAGGCCGGCGGAATAGCGCGACGCGGCCAGGCGCAGCCCGCCGCGCTCGTCGATCAGATTGACGCCGACGAACTGCCCCGCGAACAGCCGTTCGCAGGCCTCGGCGATGGCGTCGAACACCGGCTTCGCATCCGCAACCGAACCGCCGATCGCGCGCAGCACCTCGGCCGAGGCCTTCTGCTGTTCCAGCGCCTCCCGCGTCTCGTTGAACAACCGCGCTTTCTGGATCGCGATCAACGCCTGGTCGGCAAAGGTCTGCAGCAGCGCGACCATCTGCGGCGGGAACTCGCCCGGTTCCTGCCGCAGCACGCCAAGCGTGCCGATGGCCTGGCCGTCCTGGAGCACCGGCACGCACAGCGCGCTGCGGTAGCCCACGGCCTTCGCGACCTGGTTCAACTCGTAGCCGGGTTCACGCTGCACGTCGGCGATCTGCGCCGGTGCACGGTCGCGCATGCAGCGGCCGTTGAGGTTGTTCGGGCCGGGCTTGATCGGAAACGCAGCACGCATAGCCGCCTCGGCCTGCGCCGACGCGCCGTGGAAGCCGACCAGTTGCAGCCACTCGCCGTCGAACAGGTTGGTGAAGCCGACCTCGGCGCCGCACAGCAGGCGGGCGCGCTCGGCAACGGCGTCGAAGGTCGGCGTGGCGTCGGCCGGCGAGCGGCTGATGCCGTGCAGGATCTCGGCGGTGGCGCTTTGTTGCGCCAGCGCGAGTTGCAAAGAACGCGCGTCGGCATCGGAGCGCCGCTGCATCGAGCGCAGCCGTTGCAGCTTGTCCAGCGCCGCAGCGGCAAACGTCGCGAGCCGGGCCAGCAGCGTGCGGTGGCTGGGGTCGAAGCGGCCGGCAAACCCTTCGACATCGGCGTAGACGACACCCAGCACCCGCTTGTCCAGCAGCATCGGCGCCACCAGGCAGGAGCGCTGGCGCGCCACCTCGGCAGCTTCGGGGCCGTGGCGCAGCCGGGGGGCCTTGCTGTTGCGCGTTTCGGTCAGCCAGGGCGTCACCGCCTTCAGCAGTTCGTCGGCGCTTTCGCCAGCCGGCAGCCGGGCGCCGGCGATGTGCAGGCCCTTGCCCTGCGGCAGCACCAGCAGCACCCGTTGCGCGCCGAGCAGCTCGGCGGCTTCTTCGACGATGGCGGCGCACAGCCGGGGCTCGTCGGGCTGGGCCAGCAGGCGCAGGCCGCTGTCCAGAAGTGGCTCCAGCGCTGGGCGGGCAGGGGGCTTGCGGCGGGTGGATTCAGGTTTCATGTCGTGCGTTCACCTGGGCCAGCGCCTGCACCAGCGTGTCCACGCGGATCGGCTTGGTAACGTCGTCGGCTGCGCCGGCACGCAATCGCCTACCATTTGGCGCCCGGCCCGGATTGCGTTGCGCGCGGCAGGCCGAGGCAGGGCACCCTGTGCCGGCGGACAATTCTCGAAGGCCCACATAGACGAGGACTGATGCCATGCGACCCTCCATCGCACTCGAATCCAAGCGCCATGCGGTGCGCGAGGCTGCAAGCCGCTTTCGCGCCGCTAACCCGCGCCTGTTCGGGTCGGCGCTGCACGGCAACGACACCGAGGGCAGCGACCTCGATCTGCTCGTGGACGCGCTGCCGGGCGCGACATTGTTCGACCTGGGAGCACTGCAAGTCGAGCTGGAGACGCTGCTGGGCGTGCGCGTGGACTTGTTGACGCCGCAAGACCTGGCGCCGAGTTTTCGCGCCCAGGTGCTGGCGCAGGCGCAGCCTGTATGAGCGTGAATCGCCTCGCGGGCTACCTGGAGCACATCCGGCAAGCGGCCGGCGACGAGGCCGCGACGAAAGCGATGGACCAGTACCCCGACTTCACCGCAGCCCACCCGCAGGTGCCGTGGCGCAGCATGCGAGGCATGCGCAACCGCATCGCGCATGGCTATTTCGATATCAATCTCGATGTGGTCTGGGAAACCGTGCAGACGGCACTGCCTGCATTGCTGCAACAGTTGCCTGGCGAGGCGCCCGATTCGCAGGACTGAGCGGCTTGCCTGGGCCTGCGCCAAGACGCTGTCGTTGTCCGATGGGCTGGCTGGCCTCATTCAGCATGCCCCTTGCACAGGCAGGACTTTCATCAGCGCCTCGACCAACGCATCCACCCGGATCGGCTTGGTCACGTAGTCGTCCATGCCGGCGGCCAGGCACTCCTCGCGGTCGCCCTGCATCGCGTTGGCGGTCATCGCGACGATGCGCGGGCGCTGGCCGGGCGGCAGCAGCGCGACGATGCGCCGCGTCGCATCCAGCCCGTCGAGTTCGGGCATCTGCACATCCATCAACACCACGTCATAGGTCTGGCGCTGTACCGACTCGACGGCTTCGAGGCCGTTGTTCGCCAGGTCGGCGCGGTAGCCCATCTGCTGCAACAGGCGCAGCGCGAGCTTCTGGTTCACCGCGTTGTCTTCGGCGAGCAGAATGCGCAGCGGATGCCGCGCGGCCATGCCGGGGTCGATCTTCGGCTTGGCGGATGAAACGGCTGCGGCCCGCCGCGCCGCATCGGCGCTTGCGTCACCGGCCAGCAGCCCGGCCAGCGTGTCGAACAATTGCGACTGCCGCACCGGCTTGGACAGGTTCGCGCTGAACAGCGATTCGGCGTCGCCGGCCTCGCGCCGGCCGAGCGAGCTGAACAGCACCAGCGGCAGCGTCGCGTTGTGGCCGCGGATGGCGCGTGCCAGCGCCAGGCCGTCCATCTCGGGCATGTGCATGTCGAGCACCGCCAGGTCGAACTGCAGGCCTTGCTCGACCCAGTGCAGCGCCTCCTTCGGCGAGCCGGTCTCGCGCGTCGTCATGCCCCACTTGGCCGATTGCAGCGCCAGCACGCGCCGGTTGGTGGCGTTGTCGTCGACCACCAGCATCCGCCGGCCTTGCAGCTCGGGCTGCACGCCGG
>JANOVJ010000671.1:0-5131 GCA_031417295.1 bacterium
TTGACCGGGTTCGGGTCGGGGTGGTGGCCGCCGAAGTCTTCGAGCGGCACCGCGTTGACAACCGTGCCCGTCGGCGCGCCGAGACGGCCCTCGAGGATCGCCTTGGCATACGGGCCACCGACCGCGCTCATCGCATCGAAGCGCATCCGAAAGCCGCTCGCGAACAGCTGCCGGATGGCCGCGAAGTCGAAGCATTCTTCCATCAGCGCGGCATAGTCGGCGACGGGGTCGATCACCTCGACGCTCATCTGCTCGATGCGCTGCGTGCCGAGGCGGTCGATGTCTACCGGCCCGGCGTCACAGATCAGGTAGCGGGCCAGCGTCTGGCTGCGGGCGTAGATGGCCTCGGTCACTTTCTCGCCCGCCGGGCCGCCGTTGCCGACGTTGTACTTGATGCCGAAATCGCCGTCCGGCCCGCCCGGGTTGTGGCTCGCAGAGAGCACGATGCCGCCATAAGCACCGTGCTGGCGGATCAGGCCACTCACCGCGGGTGTGGACAGGATGCCGCCCTGCCCTACCAGCACCCGGCCAAAGCCGTGCGCGGCCGCCATGCGCAGGATCGTCTGCACTGCGGCGCGGTTGTGGAAACGGCCGTCGCCGCCGAGCACCAGCGTCTGGCCGGCGCTGCCTTCAAGCCCGTCGAAGAGCGCCTGGACAAAGTTCTCGAGGTAGTGCGGCTGCTGAAAGACGCCCACCTTCTTGCGCAGCCCCGAGGTACCGGGCCGCTGGCCCGCGAAGGGCGTGGTCGAGACGCTGAGGATCGCCATGAAATCTCCTGCCGTGCCCAGACCCGGGCCACCGCGCGGAGTGTGTCACACGGGCCGCGCTCAGCCGGCTTGGCGGAACGCCATCACCGCCTGGTTGCGCAGCGTGCGCAGCAGCGAAAGCTCGCGCTCGCCAAGGTCAATCCCGCCCGGCTGCGCCTTGTCGGCGTAAATCAACGCGAACGGCGCGCCCTTCATCGCCAGCGGCAACAACAGAAATGCCGGCGCGTTGACGTGCTGCACGAACCAGGCCGGCAGCCGCGCCGCGATATGGGCGATGGTGGCGTCGGTGATCAGCGTGTCGGCACCCTTGTGGCAAACCGCCGAGAAAAGATCGGTACCGCCCTTGAGCGACACCTTGAAGTGCGGCACAACGGCATCTACGCCAAGGCCCAGGCCGAAGCGGGCGACCAGCAGTTCGGTCTTCGGGTCGCGCAGGCAGAAAACGACCCGGCGAAAGCGCAGCGCCCGCAGCATGGTCTCGAGGATCATGCGCAGCACTTCGTTCAGCTTGAAGTCCTCGACCATCGCATTGGTGATGTCCTGGATGCCCGCCGCCATCATGCTGGCTGCCTGTTCGCGCGTCGGCGCAGCATCGGCAGCGCCGGCCGGCTCGAAGGTCGGAATGTCGATGTCCAGCGCATGGGGTGCCAGGGTGTCCTCGAACACCGTCGGGGCGCCCTCGGTCGGTGGCGCGTCGAGCAGGCGCCGCGCAGCGACGCCGGGCTGGAACGCCAGCCCCATGGCGCTCGCCATCTGGCCCAGGTGTTCGCGTGCGTTGCGGGCGCAGGCCAGCATCTCGTCGGGGTTCACGCCCAGCACCCGCGTGTAGCGCTCTGCGACGGCGGCCACACGCGCCTCGGCCTGTGCCGGTTCAGACTGGAGCAAGGTCGTTGCCACCTCATTGGCGGCGAGGGTGAGCCAGCGCAGCCGGTCAGCGGGCCGCAGGTTCGCCCCGGCAGGCGGCTCACCGCGCGGCTTGCGCATGCATCGCTGCAGCGCGTCGGGCAAGCCCCACGAGCGGGCCACGCCGAGGCCGAGCTCTTCGTAGCTCATGCCGAGCGCCTGGATCGAGGCCGCTTCTTCGCCCAGGGTGACGCCGGGCGACGTCATGGCCTGCTCGACCTGGCGCGCTTCCTCGGGGAAGTAGAACTTCGTCAGCAGCCGGCCCAGGTTCTGGAACAGCGCGCCAAGAAAGGCCTCCTCGCGCTCGAGCGAGACGCTGCACAACTGGCTCGCCAGCGAGCCGGCCATCAGCGAGCGCAGGAACTCTTCCTTGAGGTGGCCGGCCTGCAGCTTGTCCTGCATGTGTTCGAGCAGCACCAGGCTGAGTGCCATGTTGCGGATGCCGGCAAAGCCGACCAGCGCGACCGCGCGCGACACGGTGCTGATGCTGCCGTTGCCCGACTGCGCGTAGTGCGCGGTGTTGACCATGCGCAGCAGCTTGTTGGTCAGCGCCACGTCCTTGAGGATCTCGGCCGAGAGGCTGGCCAGGCTTTCGTTCTCGGAGTTCGCGACGCGCTGGATGCGCACCACCGAATCGGAAAGCGCCGGGAAGTCAGACTTGTGGCGCATCCGGCGCAACAGGAAGTCGAGCGCGCCCGAGGCGCCGCTGGTGATCGGCACGGCCGGTGGTGTGAGCCAGGCCTGAAGGGCGTCGCGCAGCGCCGCGGCGCTCGGCATGCGCTGCGCGGCGTCGCGGTCGATCGCGCGCAGCAGCAGCGCCCGCAGCCGGTCGTCGACGTCCTCGCGCAGCGACGCGGGCAGCACGAGGTCCTCGTTCGCGGCGCGGTGGATCGCCCGGTACGGATCGCGCTCGACGATCAGCGGCCGGCCGGCCAGCATCTCGGTCAGCACCAGACCGGCGGCGAAGACGTCCATCGCCGGCGTCGGTGCTTCGCCGCGCGCGGCCTCCGGCGACATGTAGCCCGGCGTGCCGACGATGCGGTGCCCACCGCTGCCGGCGCCGGCGCGGTGGACGATGCGCGCCGCGATACCGAAGTCCATCACCCGCGCTCGCCCGGCAGGGTCGATGAGGATGTTCGAGGGCTTGAGATCGCGGTGCACCACCCCTGATGCGTGCGCGGCCTGCAGCGCATCGAGCACGCCGAGCATCGTCGTCACCGCCTCGCGCGGCGCGAGCGGCGCACCGCGCGCCCGCAGCGTCTCGCTCAACGTCTTTCCCTCGACGTACTCGAACACAAGGTAGGGCTGCCCGTCGTGCACATCGGCCTCGAACACCGGCACGATGTGCGGGTGGTTCAGGCGGCTGACACTGCGCGCCTCCTGCAACCACTGGGTCACGCTCGCCTTGTCGTCGGCGGTCTCGGCACCGGGGCGCATCAGCTTGACGGCCACTTCGCGCTCGAGCCGCGGGTCGTAGCCGAGCCAGACCGTCGCCTGCGCGCCCTGCCCGAGTTCGCGGCGCAGTTCGAAGCGGCCAACCGTTGCCGGCGCGAGCGGCTTGGTAAGCACGTCAGCCCGCCGCGCCGGTGAAGGCACCGGCATCTTCGGCCAGCGTCGGCAAACGGACCGTGTCGTCGTCGCGTGCCGGCTCGTCACCGAGTGCTGCCGACCCGGCTGCCGTGACAAAGGTGTTACCCATCAGCGCGGCGCGTGCGCTGCCGAGCGCCTGGTTCAGGTCACGCAGGTTGAGGCCCAGGCCATGCGCATAGCGCTCAGCCACCTGGGCCAACGCCGGCGCCGTCTTGCCCGCGGGCTGTTGAGTGGTTGCGTCGACCGCTTCGTTGGCTGCGCTGGCCGCCATCCGCAGCCGGTCGGCGTCACCGTCGGCGCTGCGCACCGGCAGGCCGGGCGGCAGGCGCCGGATCATGTGCAAGACCGTGTCGCTCAGGCCCCAGTGGCGCGCCACAGCAACGCCTAGCGGCTCGATCGCAACGCCCAGCACGGCATGGGCCGCAGCCTCCTCGCTCATGCCCGGCAGGTCACGGGGGTCGTCCGGGTCGGTCGACGCCGCCGATTGCATCAACGCGGCGATCTGCAACGCGTCTTGCGGAAAGTGGTACTGCACCATCAGCCGGCCCAGGTTCTGCAGCAGCGCGATGATGTAGATCGCCTCGGGGTCATAACCCGCCGGTCGCAGCGCCTGCGCGACATGGCCGGCCAGCCGAACCCGGTCCATCAGTTGCTTGAGCGACGCGGCGCCGGCCTCGTCCAGCGGCCCGGGCCACGCGCGCAGCGCTGCCGCGGCATGGCGAACACCGTTGACGCCGATCAGCGCCAGGGCGCGCCGGATCGTCAGCACCGGGCCGTTGCCGGCCGCCAGCGTTGCCTGCACCTGGACCGAGTTGACCTGGCGCAGCAGCTCGAAGCTCAGGGCCATGTCGCGCAGGATCGGCTCGGTCAACTCGAGCGCGTGCTTGCCTTCAAGGCCGGCCAGTCGCACGGCAAGCGCACCGACACCTGGCAGTGCCGGCAGGTGGCCGACGCTGTGCAGGCGGTCGAGCAGCAGCGCGACCGGCCCCCCGTTGTCGTGCAGAGCCGCCTGCCGCCAGCCATCGAGCGCACGCAGCAAGGTCCGCGCCGCGAGGTATCGCTGGCGCGGCTGGCGGTGAGTGGCTCGGTTGGCGATCGCGCGCAGCGGCTCGGCAATCGGCTGCGGTGTCGCCCAGGGCAGGCGAACGGTTTCGCGCCCGTGCGGCGGCAGGCGGGCGATGACACGCCCGGCGTCGGCTTCGTCGAGCGCCGGCTGGTCCGTCAGCAGGTGGTACAGCAGCACGCCGACCGCCAGCACGTCACGCTCCGCGGCCTCGCGGCGGGTGCGCAAATGCGCGGGATCGAGGGCGCTCGCGTAGAGGCCCTGCCGCTGGCCCGGCTCCGACGGCGAAGCGAGGCCACCAAAGGCGGTGTCGGCAAGCGTCGCCTCGACAACGATGTCAAGGCCCGCGACTCGGACATGACCCTGCTCGTCGACGATCAAGTGGTGCAGCTGCAAATCCTGGTGAACGGCTCCGGCCTCGTGCGCGAAGGCCAGCCCTTCGAGCGCCTGGCACAACAACCCGACGAGTTCCGCCGGCTGCAAACCGGGCCGCGTCTTCGTCCACTCGGCAAGGGTCAGGCCCAGCGCCCGATCGACCGCCACATAGGGCCAGTGATCGGCAACACCCACATCGACCACCGCGGCCAGGTGCGGATGGTTCAGCCGCGAAGCCCGCCGGGCCGCATACAGCCACAGGTCGAGCCCCGCCGCGTCGGCCGGCTGAACCCGCGGCATGCACAGCAGCACCTCTTGCGCCGACTGGGGGTCGAGGGCCAGCCACGACATCGTGGCGCTGCTTTTGCCCAGCAGTTGGCGCAGCTCGAACCGCCCGAAGGCCCGCGTCGGCTTGGGCTTGTCGGCAAGAGGT
>JANOVJ010000672.1:0-2275 GCA_031417295.1 bacterium
AGCGCACCGGCGCGTCGCCGGCTCCCTGCGCGAGCCGTTCGAGCGGCTGGTGGACGCCGGCCTGCGCCTGAACCAGATCCGGTCGGCCGCCGTACTGCACGCGTTCCTGATCGACAAGGCAACCGAACTCTCGGGCGCCGAGCGCGTGCTGTTGGTGCTCGACTCAGCCGGCGCCGGGCCGCCCCCAAGCCGGCTGAGCGCCCCCTCGGGGGGCAGCGAACAAGGTGAGCTTGGGGGCCACCTCTCAGCCGGCGCCGGGCCGCAACTTGCAGGCTCCATGCTGCCGCGCGGCGAGAGCGCGCCCGACCTGCTGCGCGCCGTCACGCCCTGGCTTGACGAAGCCCGCCGCACGCGCGCGGTGAGCCTGCGCCACGGGCCGGAGGGCGCGGCGCCGCGCGATCAACGGTCATGCCTGATCGCGCCGCTTGTCGCCCAGCGCGAGCTGCTGGGCTTTCTGTACTGCGACATCGAAGGCGCGTTCGGCCGCTTCCAAGACGCCGACCGCGACCTTCTCGCGATGCTGGCCGCGCAAGCCGCGGTGGCGCTGGCCCACCTGCGCTTCGCCGAAGGGCTGGCGCAGCAGGTGGCCGAGCGCACAGCGCAGCTCGAGCAGCGCGTCGGCGAGCTGGCGCTGATCAACAGCATCCAGCAAGCGATGGCTGCGGAAATGAACTTCCAGGCCATCGTCGATCTGGTCGGCGACAAGCTGCGTGAGGTCTTCAACACCGGCGGGCTGACCATCGTCTGGTGGGACGAAGCGACCCAGCTGATGCACAGTCCGTACAAGGTCGAGCGTGGCGTGCGGATCGACGTTGCGCCACAGCGGCCGAACCTCGAAGGCAGGATGTTCAAGACGCTGGCGTCGAAGCGCCCTGTGGTTGCGAACAACCGCGCTGAAATGGCCGCCTGGGGCTTGCACGCCGTGGAAGGCACCCAGCCGAGCCTCGCCACGGCGATGGTGTCCTTCAGTTCCGGCGATCGCGTGCTGGGTGGCGTCGTGCTCGACAACCACGAGCGCGAGAACGCCTTCGGCGAGGCCGAAGTCCGCCTGCTCAGCACCGTGGCCGCGAGCATGGGTGTGGCGCTGGAAAACGCGAGACTGATCGGCGAGACCCGGGAGGCCTTGCTGCGGCAGACGGCGACGGCCGAAGTGCTGCGCGTGCTCGGCAGCTCGATGACCGACACGCAACCCGTGTTCGACGCCATCGTCAGCCACTGCGGCGCGCTGCTCGGCGACAGCCGCGTCGTGCTCTGGCTGGCCGAGGGCGGCCAATTGCGCGCGCGCGCCAGCAACGGCGGCCTGCCCTTCGAGCCGGTGGCGATCGACCACCAGAGCCCGATCGGCGCCTGCGTGAGCGACATGGGCCTGCTCCACCTGCCCGACTTGGCGCAGGCCGCTGAACGCTACCCGCTGCTGCGCCAGCTCGGCCTGAAGAGCGGCTTCCATTCCGGCCTGTACGCCCCGTTGCTGCACGACGGCCGCGCGGTGGGCGGCCTGGCCGTGCTGCGGCGCGAGGCCGGCGCCTTCGACGCCCACGACGATTCGTTGCTGCGCATGTTCGCCGACCAGGCGGTGATCGCGATCCAGAACGTGCGGCTGTTCAACGAGACGCAGGAGGCGCTGGAACGCCAGACCGCGACGACCAATGTGCTGAAGGCGATCAGCCGCTCCACCTTCGATCTGACGGCGGTGCTCGACACCCTGATCAGCACGGCCGCGCGGCTGTGCCACGCGTGGATGGGCGTGATTTTCCGGATTGACGGCGACTTCTGCCATGCCGCCGGCCTGTTCGGCGCCACGCCGGCGCTGATCGAACATCTGCAGGCGCACCCGATATCGCTGCGCGACCAGGCTGCCGTCACGTCGCGGGCGGTGGCCGCCGGGCACGCCGTGCAGGTCGAGGATGCGACCGACTCGCAGAAGTACGGCCGCGGCGATGTGCAGCAGGTGGGCGGCTACCGCACTCTGCTGGCGGTTCCGATCCTGCGCGTGGGCGTGGCCATCGGCGTGCTGACGCTCGGCCGGCAGGAGGTGCGGCCTTTCAACGAGAAGGAGATCGAACTCGTCACCTCGTTCGCCGACCAGGCCGCGATCGCGATGGAGAACGTGCGGCTGTTCAACGAAACGAAGGAGGCGCTGGAGCAGCAGACCGCCACCGCCGAGGTGCTGCAGGTGATCGGCAGCTCCGTGGCCGACGCCGCGCCGGTGTTCGACAAGATCCTGGAAAGCTGCCAGCGCCTGTTTTCGATCGAACAGCTTGGCATCTTCCTGCTC
>JANOVJ010000673.1:0-2654 GCA_031417295.1 bacterium
GGCCAGCACGACGGCACTCAGCTTCTCCAGCGCGCCGTCCATCACGGCGTGGATGTCCTCGGGGTCGAGCTGCTCGGCCAGGTGGGTCGAACCCACCACGTCCATGAACAGCACCGTCACCGCCTTCAGTTGCTGCTCGCCAGCCTTGGCCGCAGCCCGCAGCGCCGCCAGCTTGTCCCTCAACGGGCCGAGCGCCATCTCCACCACCGCATCGCCCAGCAGGCCGCGCTGCGCTTACAGCGCAGCAATCGCCGCTTGCACGGGGTCGACAGATGGGGTCTCGGTCACTGCGACAAGGCGGGCTGCGTCGCTTCCCAGGCTGCGACGATCGCCCGGTGCGTCGGTACGTTGCCGAGGAAGCTGTCGCGCTCGGCGCCGTCGAGCGACTCGGCGTGCTCCATCAGCAGGATGTGCGCCCCAGCCAGAAAGTCAGCCGCGCGCGGCGAGCCGGCGGCGGCCAGCACCTGGTGGCAGGTGAGGTAGATCCACATCGGGTCTTCGGTGCCGTCGACGTTGCCGCCAGCATCGAAGTGGGCCACGATTTCGGCCACATGGACCTGCGCCTCGGTGGCCGCACCGCGGGCGAGCGCTACCCGCGCCAGCCCGGCCAACGGTTCGGGCTGTAGCGACGGCCGGCCGATTTCGCGAAAGATCGCCAGCGATTCGCGGTAGGCCGCATTCGCCTCGGCGGGCTTGCCAAGCGCCGCCAGCGCATGGCCTTCGGTGCACAGGATGCTGGCTTCGAGGTCGCGGTCCTTGACCTGGCGCGCCAGCGGCATGGCTTGCTCGGCCCAGGCCAGCGACTCGGGCAGATCGCCCCGCGCCTGCGCGACCCAGGCCAGGTTGCACAGCATGTAGGCTTCGCTCATGCGCTGGCCGATCTCGCGGCAGACCTTGAGCCCGGACTGAAGCAGCTCGAGTGCGGCGCTGTAGTTGCCGAGGTAGCGTTCGGTGTCGCCCAGGTTGTTCAGCACGCCACCTTCGAGCGCCCGGTCGCTGGTGACGCGCGCGCTCTGCAGCGCCTGCCGGTAGTAGTCGCGCGCCGGGCCGTGGCGGCCCAGCTCGGAGGCGAGGATACCCATCTGGTTCAGCGCCGCGGTCTCGATCTTGCGGTCGCCCACTTCGCGCGCCAGCGCCAGCGCGGCCTCGGCCTGCTGTTGCGCGGCCGGGTCGCCCTGGAACTGCAAGGCGCGGGCGCGGTTCAGGCGCGCCGACAGCGCCGCGCCCGGCACGCCAGCCGCATCGGCCCACGCCGCGGCGCGTTCGGCGGCGGCGGCGGCGACGCGGTAGTCGCCGGTAGCCACGGCGTGCGAGGCGCGCAGGCTGGCCGCGCGGGTGCGCCGCAGGTTGTCGTCGATCTGTTCGGCCAGGTGCTCCAGGGTGGCGATGTCGGCTTCCTGCTCGCCGCGTTGGCCGGTGTTGCTGAGCACATCGACGCGCGTCAACAGCAACGCGAACCGTGCCTGCGGTTCCGTCTCTGGGGTCAGCGCGAGGGCCCGGCCGAGGTAGTCGAGTGCGGCCGCGTTGGCATACGCCTTTGCGGCATCCTGACCCGCCTTGCTGAGGTAGGAGACGGCGTTGACGGCGTCGCCTGCGCGCTCGTAGTGCTCGCCGATCATCCCGAAGTACTCGCTGGCGCGTTCTCCACTGCGGGCCACCAGCCACTCGGCCATCAACCGATGCTGCTCGCGCTTGTGGCGCTTGAGCACACTGTCGTAAGTCACCTGGTGCAGCAAGTGGTGCTTGAAGACGTACTCGCGCACCCCCTCGAAGGCACTCGTCTCTCGTCCCTGGGTGAGCTCACGCTTCATCAGCCCATCGAGTGCCTCGGGCGCGGCCGGGTCGATCCGTCCCAGCGGCTCATCCCAGAACACATGGCCGATCACGCTCGCCTCCTGCAAGGCCGCCTTCTCCTTCGGCGGCAACCCGTCCAGGCGCGCCTGCAGCAAGCCCGCCAAAGTGGGCGGCACATGCACCTTCAACAACTTGTCCGGCACCACCTGCCAGCGCTCCGGATCGGTCGGCGTGTGGGTCACGATCACCCCGTCGTCGATCAGCATCCCGAGCAACTCCTCGACAAAGAACGGGTTGCCCTCGGCACTGCCCGTCAGCAAGTCGCGCAACACCGCCGGCACCGGGTCCAGCCGCACCAGCAGCGCATCCGCCAACTCCCGGCTGCTGCGCTTGGACAACGGCGCCAGGTTGATCCGCTCATGATTGCCCTGCCCACTGCCCCACAACGGCCGCCGCTCATACAGCGTCGGGCGCGTCAGGCACAGCACCATCATCGGCAAGTCGCGGCATGCTCCCAGCAAGTGATTGACGAAATCGAGCGAGCCATCGTCGGCCCAATGCAAGTCGTCCAGCAACAGCACGAGCGGCGCCCCGGTGCTCTGGTGCAGCAGCCTGAAATACTGCGCCCCGGCATGAAACGCCCGGTCCCGAATCTGCCGCGCATCCTGCGCAATGCCCGCGATGTGCGGGCTCTGGCTGTAGTCCAGCCCGATCAACTCGCCGACGAGTGCCGTCTGCTCCTCGGCCCGCTCGCCGAACAGCGTGCCCAAGCCCTGCGCCAGCTTGGCCTGCGCCACGGCCTGGGAGTCGCTGTCCAGAATCTCGAAGCGCCACGCGAACAGATCGCGCAACAGGCCATA
>JANOVJ010000674.1:0-13139 GCA_031417295.1 bacterium
CTCCGGCGCCACCCAGTCGCGCTCGAGCAAAAAGTCGCGCGGGGCGCGGCCGTAAGTGCCGGTGTCGAGCCGGCCACGGTGGACGAACGCGCGGGCCGAGCCGACGGCATGCATCCGCCCGATGAAGCGGCCGATCCATTCGAGCGTGTTGCCGTCTTCCAGCTCCGGCGCGCGCCCCGACCGCCGGGGTGAGACGCTGTAGCGCTGGCCTCTGCTGTGCGCCAGCGTGGCCGGCTCGCCAGACAGTGCAACGGGGTGGCGCAACGTGGCACCCACGTGCAGCGCCAACGGGCTGACGACCGGAATCTCCGCTGCCGCCAGCTCGGCCGAGAAGCTGTGCTCTTCCAGGATTTGCGCGTCGCTCCAGCGCCCGGGCCGGTAGAACTTGGGCACCACCACGTCGCCGCTCTCCAGGTAAACCTGGAACACCCGGTTCTCGTAGGAGTTGAGCTGGATCAGCCGGCCGTCGCCGAACAGGCCTAGCGAGTCGAGCGCATCGAGCACCGCTTCAGGGGTGAGGTCGGCGAAAGGGGTTTCGTTGTCGTGCTGCGGGTTCGCCGGTGCGCTCATGCCCGCATCGTACGCGCCGCGGCAACGCTCAGTGGTGGGTGCTCGGCGCGAATGCGGCGGGTTCGTCGACCACCACGCCCGCCGCCTCGTCGCGCGCCGGGTTGCTGGCCCCGCCGCCGCGCCGGGGGTCGAGGTGGCTGGAGTAGCCACGTCCCACCTGGGCGAGCGAGGCGAACTCGCCATTGCCCAGCGATTCGGCCCGGCTGTCGGGGGCAAAGAAGGAGTCCTGGAACATGCCCGAGTCCTGCCACAGGGCGCTGCGCTCGGCGCGGCGATGGGCGACGGTGTTCGACAAGGTGTCGCGCGCCTGGTGCAGCGAGTGCGTGGGGGCTTGCATCGGGCCACGCGAGGCCAGGCCGCTCTGCGGCACCAGCAGCTGCAACTCTGCGACCGACGGAAGGTTGTCGACCGGGCAGCGCAGGTAGCGCACGCGGCAGGCGCTGAGCACCGACTGCTTGATCTGCATCGTGCGGCGCGAGTTGGCGCGGTCGGTGTCGAGGTCGATCGCGGCCAGCACGCGACCATTGGCGCTGCAGACCGCGAACGTGACGTGAATGGCGCCCAACAGGTCGTACCAAAAGCGCACTTCACCCGGTTCCGTCGGTTGGCAGAACCGGACCATCGGCAGCTTGGCGATCACCACATGGTGCGGCAGGGCCTCGCGCAGCAGCCGGTAGACGCGCCGCTCATCGGTACTGAACACCGGCCTGGGCGACAGCGTCCATTCGGTTGGCAAGGGCGGCGGCGGCTTGTTCACCCGCTTGCCAGCGCGCAGCACAAGCAGTGTGGTCATCGAGGCCAGCAAGGCGACGGAGGCCAGCGCAATGATCCACGGAAGGGTTTGCATGTTCGATGCTGAAGTGCGTTCACAACGGTGCGACGGCTTGGCGCGACCACACGGCCACTGTAGCGGATGCGCGTCGTGAGGTGCATCGGGGCACACCCCCGACCCAAGGCCCGAGCGCGCGGCCCGAGACCGGGATCGAGCGCTGCTGCGGCGAGCCCTGCGCTACTCCGCGGCGCCGCAGACAGCGTCCGCAATCTGGGTCTTGACCTCTGCGATGGCACCCATGAACTTGTGAACGCGCTGGGTATGGGCCTTCAGGCGGTAGTCCCACTCGGCGGCCTGATCTTCCACGATCGCACCCACCTGCGAAACCAGGTCGTCGGCTGGCAGAGTCAGCCAGGCCTCCGACTCCGACCCGGCGCGCTCCACCGTGGCGCCCGCATTGCGCGCGATCTTCAGCATGGCGGTGTTTTCACTCAGCGCCTGAATGAACAACGTTTCGATGTGGCGGTTGCGGGCATGCAGCACCGCGTGGTCGAACAGACGGGCACCAAACCCACGGCTGCGGGAGCGGCGCAATACCGAGACGCCGAACTCGGCCATCGGCGGCTTGCCGCTGAACTGCGGCGCCGGCGCATAGGCCAGGTGCGCCATGGCCACGAGCTCCAGGCGGCGGTCGAAGATGCCGAACACCTCGTCGCGCTCGAAGTCGATCGAGTCAGTGTAGTGGCCGATCTGGGCGTCGGACGCGGCAAAGCCAAACCGCAGGTAGCGGTCGCTGTCTTCGAGCGCCAACAGATGGGCGGCGATGCGGTTGCGGTGGCGCGAGGTCAAGGAGCGCACCGGCACCCACGGGCGCCGCGCCGTCGTCGGGGCGGGGGTCGCGGCGGCGGGGGGAGTCGTCGCGGTGTCGGGTTGCAACGCCGGCTCGCCCACGAGGGGCGGCGTCAGCAGGACAGGAGCGGTGTTCATGATGGCCTTGCGCCTTTCGGAGCTAAGTGTTAACCCCAATATACTGCCGAAGCGCTGATCCAACACCCCCCCAATTGGAGAGCCCAGTCCAGTCGGGCCAGCGCCCTCGCGTGGGGCATGAAGGCACGCGCCGCGTGCCTATCAGCCCCACAGCCGCCGCTGCGCTATACTCATAAGCTTTTCCGAACCCGGTTCCGGGAAAGAGCGTGTTCAAGGCACTGTGGGTTCGCCCGCCGCCTGCGTCGTCTGAGAGGCCGCCCTCCATAAGCGGTGCCGAAGCCGATGCACGGACCCGTCGCAGGTAAAGCGGCAACGGCCGCGGCCCTGCAGAACCGATCCCCGCCCGAATCGACAGCGCACATGGCGCCCCGGTTCGGGTGACAACGAAAGATCCTCATGAAGACCTTCAGCGCCAAGCCGGCCGAAGTGACGCACGAGTGGTTTGTGATTGACGCCACCGACAAGGTGCTCGGACGTGTTGCCAGCGAAGTGGCACTCCGTTTGCGCGGCAAGCACAAGGCCATCTACACGCCTCACGTCGATACCGGCGATTTCATCGTCATCGTCAACGCCGACAAGATCCGCGTCACCGGCAACAAGGCCACCGACAAGATCTACTACCGGCACTCGGGCTACCCGGGCGGCATCCATGCCACGTCCTTCAAGGACATGCAGGCCAAGCACCCCGGCCGCGCGATCGAGAAGGCCGTCAAGGGCATGTTGCCCAAGGGCCCGCTCGGCTATGCGATGGTCAAGAAGCTGAAGGTGTACGCCGGTGCCACGCATCCGCACACCGCCCAGCAACCCAAAGTGCTGGAACTCTGAGGAGCGCGGTGATGATTGGAAATTGGAACTACGGAACCGGCCGCCGCAAGTCTTCGGTGGCGCGCGTGTTCATGAAAAAGGGCACCGGCCTGATCCTCGTCAACGGCAAGACCGTCGATGAGTACTTCGGCCGCCAAACCTCGATCATGATCGTCAAGCAGCCGCTGATGTTGACCCAAAACGACGGCGCGTTCGACGTCAAGGTCAACGTCCATGGCGGCGGCGAGTCGGGCCAGGCCGGCGCGGTGCGCCACGGCATCACCCGCGCATTGATCGACTATGACGCAGCACTGAAGCCCGACCTCAGCCGTGCCGGCTTCGTGACGCGCGATGCGCGCGAAGTCGAGCGCAAGAAGGTTGGCCTGCACGGTGCGCGACGCAGGAAGCAGTTCAGCAAGCGCTGATCGGCAACTCCTTTGCATGTTCAAGGGCCGCGATCAGCGGCCCTTTTCGTTTTCTACAATCGACTCGTCTCTTTGGAAGGGTCACAGATGATCAAGATCGGCATCGTCGGCGGCACCGGTTACACCGGGGTGGAGTTGCTGCGCCTCCTGGCCGCGCACCCGCAAGCGCAAGTCACCGCCATCACCTCGCGCAAGGAAGCGGGCTTGCCGGTGGCCGAGATGTACCCGAGCCTGCGCGGCCACGTTGAGCTGGCCTTCACGACACCCGACGAGGCGCGCCTGGGCGACTGCGACGTGGTCTTCTTCGCGACCCCGCACGGCGTGGCGATGATGCAGGCGCCCGAACTGTTGGCCGCGGGCGTGAGAGTCATCGACCTGGCAGCCGACTTTCGGCTGCAGGACCTGCCCACGTTCGAACGCTGGTACGGCATGGTGCACACCTGTCCCGATCTGTTGCGCGAGGCGGTGTACGGCCTGCCCGAACTCAACCGCGAGGCGATCCGCACCGCGCGCGTTATCGGCAACCCCGGCTGCTACCCGACCAGCGTGCAACTCGGCTACGCGCCGCTGTTGAAAGAGAAGGGTCTGATCGACGCATCGCACCTGATCGCCAACTGCGCCTCGGGTGTCAGCGGCGCCGGGCGCAAGGCCGAGGTCGGCTCGCTGTTCGCGGAAGCCGCCGACAGCTTCAAGGCCTACGGCGTCAAGGGCCACCGCCATGGCCCGGAGATCAACGAGCAACTGCGCCGCATTGCCGGAGTCGCGCACGATGATGCGTCGGTGCACTGCATCTTCGTGCCGCACCTGATCCCGATCATCCGTGGCATTCATTCGACGCTGTACGCCCGGCTCACGCCGCAAGGCCAGGCGGCCGACCTGCAAGCCCTGTTCGAAGACTTCTATCGCGGCGAACCGTTCGTGGATGTGATGCCACCCGGTTCGGCGCCTGAGACGCGCTCCGTACGGGCCTCCAACATCGCCCGCGTGGCCGTGCACCTGCCCTCGCCCGACACGGTGATGGTGCTGGTGGTTGAAGACAACCTGACCAAGGGCGCGTCGGGGCAGGCGGTGCAATGCATGAACCTGATGTTCGATTTGCCCGAAGCCACGGGGTTGATGCAGGTCCCCGTGCTGCCCTGAGCCAAAGCCCGGATGTTTGACAAGGGAAACGCGAGCTCGGGTGAAGGGCGGATAATCAGCCGATACCGGAAATTGAAGGAGCTGCCATGAATGCCGTCTCGGAAAACCTCGCCCCTGAAGTCTTTGCCGACGCACCGCCCGTGCCGCTCGTCTTCACCGACAGCGCCGCGACCAAGGTCAAGGAACTCGTCGATGAAGAAGGCAACCCCGATTTGAAGCTGCGCGTCTTCGTGCAGGGCGGCGGCTGCTCGGGCTTTCAGTACGGCTTCACCTTCGACGAGATCGTCAACGACGACGACACGCAGATGGCCAAGAACGGCGTCACGCTGCTGATCGACGCGATGAGCCTGCAGTACCTGGCCGGCGCCGAGATCGACTACAAGGACGACCTGGAAGGCGCCCAGTTCGTGATCAAGAACCCGAACGCGACGACAACCTGCGGCTGCGGCTCGAGCTTCTCGGTCTGATCGGTCGCTGAATCTGCAAAGCCGCCTTCGGGCGGCTTTTTCACGTTCTCAGTGTGCCGGGTAGAGTGCGCCGAGAACACGCGGCCCAGCGGCGCCGGTGACCGAGGGCAGGTTGCCGGGCAAGCGGTCGCAATGCGCACTCGCCAGCCAGGCGAACGCCGCGGCCTCGACTTGCGACGCGGGCAATCCGCGGCCATCGGTGGTCTGTACGCAGCACGCCGGCAGCAGCGCCGCGAGACGCCGCATGAGATGGGTGTTGAACGTACCGCCGCCGCAGACGAGCAACTCGATCGCAGCGGCCGCATGGCGCTCCACGGCGTCGGCACAGGAGCGTGCCGTCAGCTCGGCGAGTGTGGCCTGCACATCCTCGGCACGCAGGCGTGGGTGGCTTGCAAGCCGGGCTGCAAGCCAGTTCGGATTGAACAGGTCGCGCCCAGTGCTCTTCGGCGGCGGCAATGCGAAGTAGGGTTCGGCCAGCATCGAAGCCAGCAAGGGCTGCTGCACCAGGCCGCTCGCCGCCCAAGCGCCGGCTTCGTCGTGGTCGCGGCCGCGGTGCTGCTGGGACCAGTGATCCATCAGTGCATTGGCCGGCCCGCAATCGAAGCCCAGCGTCGTTCCATCGGCGCCAAGAACCGTGAGGTTGGCGATGCCGCCCAGGTTCAACACCGCCACCGTCTCGCCGGGCCGGGCGAACAGCACGCGATGGAAGGCCGGCACCAGCGGCGCGCCCTGGCCGCCCGCCGCGAGGTCGCGGTTGCGGAAGTCGGCCACCACGTCGATGCCGCTCAACTCGGCCAGCAGCGCAGGGTTCAGCAATTGAAGCGTGTAGCCACAGCCGTCGAACTCGCCCGGACGATGGCGCACCGTCTGCCCGTGTGCGCCCAAGGCTCGAACCGCAGTCGCCGATGTGGCGGCTTCGTTCAGCAGCGCCACAACCGCATCGGCGCATTGCCGCGACAACGCGTTGGCGGCCAGCGCGGCGCGGTGCAACTCGTTCTCGCCGGGCGTGTTCAGGGCCAGCAGCTCGGCGCGCAGCGCGGCCGGAAAGGGCCGATGGATGTGCGCGCGCACGCTGAGCTTGCCGCTCGCTGGCACAGCGGCCAGCACCGCGTCCACACCGTCGAGCGAAGTGCCCGACATCAGGCCGATGTGTAGCGTGCTCATGCTGCGATTGTGTGCGAGGGCCATCGAAAAAAAGGGCCCGCGTGCGCGGACCCTTTGGCTTGCCTCAAGCGCTTTGAATCACTCGCTGAAGCTGGTCTGCCCGGCCATCGAGGCCGCAGTTTGCAATTGGCTGCGCGTCTGCGCCGCGAGCTGGGCGAACTGCGCCTTCGCCGCCGGCGAGATGATCAGGGCTTCTGAGGCCTTGGCCATCGCCAGCGGGTTCTGCTGCTGGCCGTTGACCTTGAATTCGAAGTGCAGGTGCGGCCCTGTCGCCCACCCCGTGGCGCCCACGGCGCCGAGTTGTGCCCCTTGCTCGATGCGCTGACCCTTGCGCACGTCAATGCGGCTCAGGTGGGCGTAGATGGTCGAACGCTCGGCGCTGTGCTTGATCTCGACCACGTTGCCATAGCCGTTCTGCCACCCCGCCATTTCGACCGTACCCTCGCCAACGCTGCGCACCGGCGTGCCACTCGGCGCGCTGTAGTCGACGCCGAGGTGCGCCTTCCACGTTTGCATGATCGGATGCAGGCGCATCGCGAACGTGGAGGTGATGCGCGAAAAGGCGAGCGGGCTGCCGAGGAAGGCGCGTCGCTTGCTCTGCCCGTCCATCCCGAAATAGGCGCCCCGGCCGCCGGCCGACTTGTCGGCGAACCACAGCGCCGAATGGGCGCGGCCGTTGTTGATAAATTCCGCCGCCAGCACGCGGCCGGTCATCTCGTCGCCGCTGGCCCAGGTGATGGGCTCGCCATCGGCCGTGAGCGCTTCGTAGAGCACGGTGAAGCTGTCGCCGCGGCGCAGTTCGCGGTGGAAGTCGATCTCGGCCGAGAACATCTCGACCATCTGGCTCGCGATCGCGTCCGGCAGGCGGGCATCGTCGGTGGCGGCGAACAGGGAGGTGTCGATCGTGCCGCTGCCCAGCCGGACCTGCGAATCGAGGGCAACCGTTTCGGTGCGCGCCTTGAGCGTGCCACCAATGCGGCCGATCGTCAGGCGGGTGAAATGCGTACTGAACTGCTGGCTGGCCTCGGCCGGATAGCGCGCAATCAGCTCCGCGACGCGGCCTTGCTCGTCGGAGCGCACCTGCACCATCTTGCCCGGGCGGCCGTCGAGCAGCTTGCGCCCGGCCGGGTCGCGGCGCAGGAACTGTGCGACTTCGGCGTCGTCGGCATTGAGCCGGCGCAGCAGGCTGTCGGCGGTGTCGCTGCGGCGGGTCAGGTCGGTGCGGTAGAGCGACAGCTCGTGCTCGGCCAGTGCTTCGATCTGGGCTTCAAGCCCCGGCGCGGCAACGGTCTCGCTGACCAGCCGTTGCGGCAGCGCCGCCGGATCGTTGGCCATCGGGGCGGTGCCGAACGCGGTGGCCGCAAACCCTGCCAGCAAGGCGACAACAGCGGCAGCGACACCGCGCGGATACCGGGCCACGAACCGGCCGGTGCGGGCCAGTGCCGAGGCGGCGGTGCGGTCAAGAAGGTCCAAAGAACTCAAATTGTTGTCCTGGCGCAAAGACGCTGTTCTTGGCGGCGCGGGCAAACTGCGCGCGCCCTGAATGGCTTGACAGGGAAGGCGACCCCAGACTTCAGTCGCGCTCTGCCAATGGGCCGTCCACTAGAATTGCGGACTCGGTGACCCATCAGATAACAGCGTGGCGAATGCAATATTCACCTCGCCAAAGAGCCCGGAGTATATCCGGCCTCTGCAACCCCCCGGTCAAGGGGAAAGCCCGTAAAACGCGACTCAATTCCGGCGCCGAGCAGCCTGCGCTGGCGCCCACTGCCCCCACCCCCCATGCCTGAAGCCGACCCGCTATCGATCTTGAAACATCCCGTCACTGATCGCGTTCGCGAAGCGATGGCGGTGTCGCTGCGCGGCTGCGAGGAACTGTTGCCCGAGCTCGAGTGGCTCGCCAAGCTCGCCCGGGCCGACGCCACCGGCGTGCCGCTTCGGATCAAGCTCGGCCTCGACCCGACGGCGCCCGACATCCACCTCGGCCACACGGTGGTACTGAACAAGATGCGCCAATTGCAGGATATCGGCCACACGGTGATCTTCTTGATCGGCGACTTCACGTCGATGATCGGCGACCCCTCGGGCCGCAACACCACCCGCCCGCCGTTGACGCGCGAGCAGATCGAGGCCAACGCGCAGACCTACTACAAGCAGGCGAGCCTGGTGCTCGACCCGGAGAAGACCGAAATTCGCTACAACTCCGAGTGGAGCGACCCGCTGGGCGCGCGCGGCATGATCGAGCTCGCCTCGCGCTATACAGTCGCCCGCATGATGGAGCGCAACGATTTCTCCGAACGCTTCAAGGCCGGCTCGCCGATCAGCGTGCATGAGTTTCTCTACCCGCTGATGCAGGGCTACGACTCGGTGGCCCTGAAATCCGACCTCGAACTCGGCGGCACCGACCAGAAGTTCAACCTGCTCGTCGGCCGCGCGCTGCAGGTCGAATACGGGCAGGAGCCGCAATGCATCCTGACCATGCCGCTGCTGGAAGGCCTGGACGGCGTGGAGAAAATGTCCAAGAGCAAGGGCAACACGATCGGCATCGGCGAGCCGGCGAACAGCATGTTCGCCAAGCTGTTGAGCATCAGCGACACGCTGATGTGGCGCTACTTCACGCTGCTGAGTTTTCGCTCGGAACGGGAGATCGAGGCGCTCAAGGCCGAGGTCGCGGCCGGGCGCAACCCGAAGGAGGCCAAGGTGCAACTGGCCAAGGAGATCTGCACCCGCTTTCACAGCGCCGCTGCCGCCGATGCCGCCGAGCGCGACTTCGACCTGCGCGCCCGCGGTGGCGTGCCCGACGACATTGCTGCCGTCGCGCTCGGCGGCGCACCGCTTTCCATCGGCGCGCTGCTCAAGCAGGCCAACTTGGCGCCGTCGGGCAGCGAGGCGATGCGCCTCGTCGATGGCGGCGGCGTGCGCATCGACGGCGTCGTCGTCAGCGACAAGGCCCTGCGCCTGGCGCCCGGCACCTACGTCGTGCAGGTCGGCAAGCGCCGCTTTGCGCGCGTCACGCTGAGTGCATGACCACGCGCCGCGCGCTCGTCCTGGCAACGCTGGCACTCGCCGGCTCGGCTTCCTGGGCCGCACCGAGTGCGCTCGAAGGGGCGCGCATCGAACGCCTGCTGCGTTACATCGAAACCCAGCCGCAGGCGAAGTTCATGCGCAACGGCACGGCCTACTCGGGCCAGGAGGCGGCGCAGTTCCTGCGCGCGAAGTTCGAGAAGATGGGCGAGCACGTTGGCACCGCAGCGCAGTTCATCGAGCAGATCGCCTCGCGGTCGAGTACCAGCGGGGAGGCCTACCTGATCCGCTTCGCCGACGGCCGCACCGTTCCTGCGGCGCAGTTTCTCGGCGACGAGCTCAAGCGGATCGACAAGCTGCCTTGAGCGAGCCTCGCCGATGAAGGTCCAGACGCTGCTCAAACTGTCGGTGGCGGCCGCCGTGGCCACCATCGCGATGAAGACGCTGGCCTGGTGGCTCACCGGCTCGGTGGGCCTGTTGTCCGACGCGATGGAGTCGTTCGTCAACCTGGCGTCGGCGCTGTTCGCGATTGCGATGGTCGCCATCGCCCAGCGCCCCGCCGATGACGACCACCCGTTCGGCCACACCAAGGCCGAGTACTTCTCAAGCGGTTTTGAAGGGCTGCTGATCGTCGGCGCCGCGCTGGCCATTGTGTGGGCCGCGGCGCACCGCTTCTCCAACCCGCAACCGCTGCTGGCGCTGGGCTGGGGGCTGGCGCTGGCCGTGGCCAGCTCGGTGCTGAACGGCCTGTTGGCGTGGCGAATGCTCATTGCATCGCGCGAACACCGCTCGATCGTGCTCGAAGCCGACGCGCGCCATCTGATCACGGATGTCTGGACCACGGCCGGCGTCGTCGTCGGCCTGCTGCTGGTGTCGGTGACGGGCTGGCTCTGGCTCGACCCGCTGCTTGCTATCGGCGTCGCGCTGAACATCCTGCGTGAGGGCGTGCGCCTCGCGTGGCGCTCGGTCGATGGCCTGATGGACAGCGCCGTCGAGCCGCAGGTGCGGGCGCAGATCGACGCGACGCTGGCGCGGTTTGCGCACCCTGCCATCCGCTTCGATCACGTGGTGACGCGGCGCGCCGGCCAGCGCCGCTTTGTCGACCTCCACCTGCACCTGCCGTCGGGCTGGACGCTGGGCCGCGCTGCCGCGCTGCGCGGCGACGTCGAGCAGGCACTGATGAGCGAGTTGCCCGGCCTGCGCGCGTCGATCCAGCTACTGCCGCTCGATGTCGAGGCTCATATCGACAACCCCCGCCCGACGCCGTGAACGGGCCTTACGGCCTCAGGTCAGTCGGCATAGACCCCGGCGGCCTTGATGATCGGCGTCCACTTGTTGATCTCGGCCTCGACGAACTTCTTGTGTTCGGCGCCGCTGAGGCGGGCGTCGGTGATGACGACTGCGCCCAGGGCTTCCTCGCGCTTGATGAACTCGGGGTCCTGCAGCGCCGCACGCAACGCGGTGTTGAGCTTGTCGAGAATCGGCTTGGGCGTTCCCTTGGGCGCGTATAGGCCGTGCCAGATGCTGACGTTGAAGCCCTTCAGGCCCGACTCGTCGAGCGTCGGCAGCTTGGCCAGCGCCGGCGTCATCAGGCGCTTCGGTGTCGTGACCGCGTAGGCCTTGACCTTGCCGCTCTCGATCTGCGTCGTCGTGTTGGTCGTCTGGTCGCACATCAGGTCAACCTGGCCGCCGAGCAGGTCGGTCATGGCCGGGGCGGTGCCCTTGTAGGGAACCGTCTGCATGTCGATCTTGATCGCACTCATGAAGAGCAGCCCGCACAGGTGCGATGCCGCGCCCAGGCCGGCGTTGGCCAGGTTGACCTTGCCCTTGTTGGCCTCGATCCACTTGGCGAGTTCGGCGTAGTTGCTGGCCGGCAGCGTGGGCTTGCCGATCAGCGTCATCGGCACTTCGTTGATCATGCCGAGGTACTCGAAGTCTTCGAGCGTCTTGTATTGCATGTTCTTGTACAGCGCCGGCGAGGTGCTCATGCCGATGTGGTGCAGCAGCAGCGTGTAGCCGTCGGGCGCGGCGCGGGCCACTTTCGCCGCGCCGAGCGTGCCGCCCGCACCGCCGACGTTCTCGATCACGATCGTTGCGCCGCCCATGGGCTTGCGCAGCGATTCGGCCAGGTCGCGCGCCACCTTGTCGGTCGGCCCGCCGGCCGCGAACGGTACGACGATGGTGATCGGTTTGTCGGGGTACTCGGCCAGGGCGGAGCCGGCAGCCAGGGCCAGCAGGGTCATCGTCAGCAGTTGTTTCATCGGGAACCTCAGACACAGAATGTTCCACCGATGCTAGCGACGCGGCGCTGTTTGCGCACTACGGAAACTACGTAAGGCGGCCACCCTGGCAGCGGCCGATTTGCGGTGGGCATAATGCGTGCGCTCCGGCAGCACATGCCAACACTGCGCCGGCACCGAACCCGAGGAAGCCCCATGTCGCGTCACCCCCAACCCCGCCTTCAGAGCCTATCGCGCAGCGGTGCGCTGCCGAGCCGGCTGCGCCCGTGGGTGGCGGCTGCGCTGCTGCCGATCGCACTCGCCGGTTGCGCGCCCGACGCCTGGAAGCCGAACCCGGGTTTCAGCGCGTTCCTGAACCAGGTGGAGCGGGTTTGCGGCACCAGCCGCATCGGCGAGCTGACGGTGAGCCAGCTGATGAACCCGGGCTCGTCGCAGTACAGCGCCTACTTCGTCGACCTGACCTCGCGCTTCGACCTCGGCCGGATATCGGTCGATGAATACGTGCTCGGCATCTCGTCCACCTTCAACACCGTGCGCGATTCGGCGGGTATCCGCTGCATCGTCAACCAGAAGGCGCCGTAGCAGGCGCGCCTCGGGCGCGTGCGCTCAACGCTGCGCGGTCACGCCAGCGGGCGTGCGTCTTCGATCACCTTGCCGTCGTTGGGCAAGCTGCCGGGTGGGCACAGCTCGACTTCGCCGCGCAGCTTGGTCACATCGCGCACGCTCTGGGCGATGCGTTGCAGCAGGCCCTCGCCTGCGGCACCCACTTCGACGCGCAAGGTCATGCGGTCGTTCGCCATCTCGCCGCTGACGACCAGCCGTGCCCGCAACACCTCCGGGTAGCGGCGCGCGACTTCGGCCACCTGGGCCGGGTGGACGAACATGCCGCGCACCTTGGCCGTCTGGTCGGCGCGGCCCATCCAGCCGCGGATGCGCGTGTTGCTGCGTCCGGTCGGGCACAGGCCGGGCAACACGGCCGACAAGTCGCCGGTGCCGAAGCGGATCAGCGGGTAGTCGGGGTTGAGCGAGGTGACAACGATCTCGCCGACCTCGGGCGTTTGGCCGGGCACGGGCGCGGGCACCGGATCGCCCGAGCCAGGGCGCACGATCTCGACGATCACGCCCTCATCGAGCACCAGCCCTTCGCGGGCCGCCGTCTCGTAGGCCACCATCCCCAGATCGGCTGTGCCGTAGCTCTGGTAGGCGGCGATGCCACGCGCCAGCAATGCGTCGCGCAGCGTCGGCGGGAAGGCTTCGCCGCCGACCGTGGCCTTGCGCAGGAACGGCAATGCGATGCCGAGTTCGTCGGCCTTTTCGAGCACGATGCGCAGGAAGCTGGGTGTGCCGGCATAGGCCTGTGGGCGCAGTTCGGTCATCGCCTGCAACTGCAACTCGGTGTTGCCCACGCCGCCGGGGAACACGGTGCAGCCGATCGCCTGCGCGCCGGTTTCCATCATCGAGCCGGCTGGCGTGAGGTGGTAGCTGAAGCTGTTGTGCACTAGGTCGCCGGCGCGGAAGCCGGCGGCGAAGAGGGCGCGGCCGAAAC